>JALZGI010000014.1 GCA_030861105.1 Thermoproteota archaeon | reverse complement strand
GCCATGCATAGCATACCTTTTAGCCTCGACTATATCATATGATGGATCTACCGTGAATAGTTTGCTAAACCCGAAATTCTTCATGATTCTGGCTACATAGCCTATGTTGACTGGATGTTTGGGTTCGACGACTGCGATTCCAATTGGCATCTTGATCTTGTCTTTCTGGGGAACTTCTTCTCAAATACAGATAGCTGATGGCGCCTGCACTGTCAAACGTGTGCAAGCTACATTTGCTTTGTCAATCATTTAGTAATTTCCTTATGTGGCCAGCTATTTTGTCTATGGCGTCAAAGGTTTTTGGGTTAAATCCGAGCTGGTCTTCGTTTTTCCACTTGCCATATATTCTGATATGATCTTCCAAAGGGTCGACCTTTATCTCACCTTCTTCGTCTAATATCTGCTTTAGAATCTCCTTTAGCTCAATGTCAGCCTCCAGTGCATTCGCAAGTTGACTTCCCTCCCACTTTACACCTATGATTTTCTTATTTGTGAAATAACCCTTTGTAATAGGACGACATCTGGCAAGAAACACAGTGCTATCATAGATGCGATTCTTTGCAATTATTATGTAATGAACCTGGTAATAGTCTAAAGCGCCGTAGGGAATTTGACTTACGTCAATACGATCCATATTTAATATACGCCTATCTAGGTTTGGTTGCCTTATAACTTTTATATTGATGCGGATCCGTGGCCTGCATTAATCTTACCGATGGACCTCTTTCTTACCCTCAGAAAAAAGCTTCTGCAAGATTGTGGCGTATTGGAAGATGATAGTCGCGCACTCCATTTTTTCCTTATACTTTTCTATATCGTTACCAATGGCTATGACAAATGTCTTTGGGATACTCAGAACTTCGTTCATAAAGATTAGAAGCGAGTGATACATTAAAGTTGTAATTGAGTCAGGCTGAGTACCAGAGATTCCTTGGCGCTCAATTAAGTTAGTCACTATAGATGAGAACTTTACAGAAAAGACGGCCCTTTGATTGTCTTGAGCGTTTGTGAGCTTTAGAATTCCCATGTTAAGCATATCTTCTATTGCTAGTGCAATCGTCTCCAAGTTTTCTTTTCTCTCTTCGCCTGATAAGGACACGGGCTGCTTTATAGTAATAGAGACATATCTTATTTTGTGTTTTGTAAACAGCTATCATAGGATTTAACCAATTCTGGATCGACTAATCCCTGAACTACTATATCGCGTCCATCGGACAGCTTTATATCCATTGCCACTGCACTGTAAGGAAGCTCAAGCTGCTCAATTATTTCTGGTTTATTGGTCGAAAATGAGTTGACACATTTGCCGTTGTCACATGAGAATCTAATTATCTTACTAACTCTCCTAGATCCGGAACCCGCAGCCCTCCCCCCAGCAGAACCTCTTGCCTCTTCGACTAACAGAACAAAAATGTCATTAGGCGTTCTAGTTGTGAGATTAATTTCTTCTTTGGAGACTATGACCCTTCTCCCCCCTTCCAGCAAAACTGTGTCTAGAGTTTCCAACACTGAAAGCCCCTTCCTTCTAAATGCCCCATTAAATCCACATATAGCCTTTCTTGTCAGTACAATGAGAAGGTCCACGATAATAAAGTATAAACTCTTTATCTTATGGTATTCGAAAGGCAAGTCCAACCCCAAATCACATAAAAACTCCGGTCATTTGATTGGAATTGGGGATACAATTTTTTATAGACGAAGAGCGACTCTATTTGTGTGGTTAAGACCGGATCAACTCAAGTACTTCGTAAACACCAACGGGCACCTGACTTCTCACTGGTGGGAACAGATGACATTGTCTATAGCCTTGAAAACTTTTCTTCAAGCAAGCTACTCCTTGTTGTGTTTATTTGTAACCATTGCCCTTACGTCAAGGCCAGGATCCATGATTTAGTAGCACTTCAATCTAAATTTAACAAATCCGATCTCCAAGTAGTCGGCATAAACAGCAATGATCCAGACTACCAGGATGAAGGCTTTTTGAATATGAAGAAGTTTAGTCAAGAGTACGGTTTGAACTTCCCATATCTATTTGATGAAAGCCAAGTCGTTGCAAGGTCGTACGGGGCTGTCTGCACCCCGGACCCGTTCCTATTTGATTCAGAGCGCAGACTAATATATCACGGAAAAATAAATGATGCGACAGAACCTGAAATGACTCCTAAAGTTCATACTATGGAGGAGAATGTTAGAAACTCCTTGGCGGGTAAACAAATAGAGAAGGATTTCGACCCTTCAATAGGATGTTCGATTAAGTGGAAAAATTGAATGGCTGTTACTCACTATCCATACCTATAGGCGACTCCTTTCTCACCTCTGGGATGTTTCCATGTCGTCTCTCTTGCACACGTACCACATTCGATACATCCTTCATGCTGAAGCGTAACCTCGTCGTATTCTGAACTGTAACATTTTGTGGGGCACAATAAGACCATCTTCTTCATGAACTCGGACCTGGGATTCACAACCTGTATGTGTGACAAGCTGTCATCATCATAATGCAGGGATGCGATTCGCTGTGAGATGGTTTTAATCTTTGGTTCATAGCTAGCCGAAATGGTCCTTCCAAGGCGTTCTGCAAGCTCTGTTGGAACCTCGACATAGGTCTCTTGTGATTCAACGAGAGGTAAGAGGCGGTCATATCCAAGTATATTTGCGAAGCCTACTGCAATACCTCGGAGAGTTCCACTTGACATAAGTCTTACTATCGTCCCATATCTAGAACCTATGATATCCTTTGGCACCTCCTTAGCGGCGTCGAAAAAGATTTTCAGATAGTCCTTGTCAATCTCCTTCATATCCCTGGTATAGGGGCTTTCTTCTACTGACTTTGTATAAAATTCACCCATGTATTCCGAGGAATAATTGTTCCTTTCAATTGAGCGAGCCACTGCGTTTGCCGCCCTGACTGCATCATCGATCCCGACGTTGAGTCCTTCTATTCTAGGGCCGATGAATATTCCCCTGCCTGCAGCATCCCCGACGAATAAAATGTTTCTAATAAAGGGTCTCTTCATTCTACAGCGTTTGCCGTCCGGGACAAGTTTTGCACTGTACTCTAGTTCAACATAATCTGTAGTGAATTTTATACCGTATTTGGTTGTTAAGTCATTATAAATTGCATCAAGCCTAGCCTTTATTTCTTGGTCAGTTTTGTACTTCCCGCTTTCTATGAGTCTTCTACGACCTTGAGCCGAGTAATAATCAGTTCGGAGCTCATCCCATGTTCGGAGCAGTTTACTTGCTCCTAATCGTACTTTCAACTGTTCTTCTTTGGATACGCTTTGACCTTGCTGCTCTTTCAATGGGACCTCATCTTTAATTAACTCTCTGACCAAGTGGTTGTCTAAGAGGGCATCAACAAGTTTGTACGGTTCTGCCGGATGCAAAATCAACGAGTCATAATGATAAACTGCACCCACGGAAAGATTTTTCCTGTTTGTGTATACAAACCCACCACCTATGTGGCCAAGGGTAACGTCTCCAGCAAACAGGTGTGCTGCCCCTTCCTCAGAGGAGACTTCGAATCTCTCGTTGATTAAATCCTCGGGGAGTTGTACTACCACCTTAACTCCCTGATACAATTCTTCAGGTGAAAACTTTTGTCTCGCACCGGTCAAATCGGCGATCTCCGAATTGACTCCGTCTGCTGCGATGATTGCCTTAACCTCAAACTCTTTTAATTCATCTGTTTGAATAACAGTCTTTCCATTTTCCAACTGAATGTTTCTGACATGGACACCAGGTA
>JALZGI010000600.1 GCA_030861105.1 Thermoproteota archaeon | reverse complement strand
GGGCTGAACATATAGGACATCACATAAAATATGGCTAACGAGATTTTTAGTCTATTCCCAGAATTGTTATGCATTTTACCATGTTAGGGTAAATATTGCATCCTTTCTCTGTTCGGTGGTTTTTTATGCCTTAGCTGCCAAACTCAATTGTCGATGTCAAGACAAGAGATTAAATTGGCTGTTATGAGCTACTCTTTAGAGAGGATTTCTTTCAAACGTGTATTTTCGAATAGGCTGTCCAAAAGTTTGACGCGTTCTTCCCTGGGCAGCTCATTAGATACGTCGATAGAGTCAAGTACCTTAAGCTTCCATTGATTTCTATTTGCATCTTCAACAATTTTTTGTGATTTGAATACTATCCTTCCAAAGGCAGTAACAACAAGTTTTCCGCTTCTCCGTTTTATTAGACCGACTCTTATCATCCTCGATATTCTAGAATAGTATTGCTTACGGCTTAGGGAAACTTTCCTCCTCAGCTCAACGCTGTTAATACCCCCTATGGCAATCGTAGAAAAAAGCATAAAGGATTGTTCATCTGATAGACTCTCGAATATATCTGCGACTGACCGCACCACTACCACTTTTGATGTCTACTCTTGGTCAGGACCCTATTAATGATTCTGGTCACATATCTGGCAAAACATAAGGATCTGTCCAGAACCTGTCACTGACTGCCAATTTATTCCATTCCAATGTACAAACCCTGTTACTTTTTTGGAATGTTAGCACGAGACCTTAACAACAAGTCTTGTTCGAAAAGATGAATTGTTTTGAATTTACTAGAATATATATTTCATGATTGAATGAGTCAGCCCCTAGTACTGTTAGATTCGAAAAGGTATATGACATGACCCAATAAATCACACTTATTCGTCTAGAGAGATCTCGCTAGCTAATTTTCAGGCACCAGTAGGGAGATCTGATCTAATCAATCATCCAGATTTAACCACCCTCCTAAATAGTAGCTGCGTCATCGTATCGAAAGCCTGATGCCGACGCAAAAACCATTCCGAAAACTCGAGTAAAAGATACGATGAACCAAACCGACATTTCTATAGGGCTCACAGGAATTGGCACTATGTTTTGTTCATACGGACTGGTGAGAGATAAGTAGAAACAACATTTGATGCCTTCCTATCATTAATTAGTGTAAAAGATATCTCAAAACATTGCGGACAGTTTGTAACCAATCATCTCGCTCCGCCCCCCAAATTTTGACTCCTGATATTTTTTGTCGCCTATTATTGAGATCCGATTGCATGTCTTTCTTGGCTGGTTAGATCATTATCATTATTTTAAAGCCGCTGCCCTCTACCGCCTATCTTCTAATAACTTGCGAACATCTTTAATCAAATTGTCCATAAACAGGTGAACATTTACCCTGCTCACAATGCCTGTAATAAAAGACGGCTTTCCTCCCCCTCTGGATCCCAAATAGGAATATTGATTGAATAACCTGTTGCAATCAATACTCGCTAAAGACTGACTTCTTGCAAAAACTATGAAAGCATTTTCTTCATTTTCTTCTAATAAATTCGCTAACAAAACTATCGTGTTTTTTTCGGGGCGGGCGATCATCTTTCCAGCAAAGTCTAAAATTTCACCTTCATCTAGACTGCATAAAACGGATTGAACAAGGTTAACCTTCCCATTTTGCTCCAATATACTATGCTTTACATTGGCAAGACATTCCGTGGTAATTCGCTTTAGCTTTAAGGTAGTTAACTTCCTTTCCCTGTTCAGCTTTTTTACCGTATCTTCAATGGTGTTGATATTCGCCCCTATCTCCTGACAAACATAGAGCAACTTTTCAGATAATCTCATTGCTTCTTCCTTGGCTTGGTTTTGTACAACAAAGCCTATCTCATATTCGGGATTAGCTCTTCCAGTCTTTGAGACCCGAGTAATAAGAAAAAACTCACACTCATGCAGGTCAGAGACGTGTTCCATAGCGCACGCAGCCACGTCATGTCCCTCGATTTCTACTACCCGTACTGTCTTGCCCTGCTCTTTTATTCTCTCCTCATTAGCCCTTAGGCTTGGAAAATGTTTCCTAGCTTCAATCAAACTTTCAAAGTGTTGTGTCATTATCCTTCTCCCGCTGTAGATCAGGGAGTTGACCTCATGTTCCGCCATAATGACCGTCTCAAGATTCAACGAAGACATCTTGATAAATACACTGCTATCGTTTTCGCGGTGCTCAACTTTTCTTACAATCAAAGGTGAACCAAGAATCCTTTGTAGCGATCCTATGAAGGCGTGCTCTGCGGTATGTGCCAATTTGTTATGTATGTGATTTTTCAACACAATTCAGAAAGAAACCCTATAAACAAAGTAGCGATAGACGTTTTATGGCTTTTGCTGCACAAAAATCATGGTATGAACTCCACCTGTGGCTACTGTACCCCCTCCTGTCTTCCTTGAAGTTCAGATTGTGGAATTTCTCCTAGTGTAGCGCTAACTTGGCTGCTGCGACCATCTCTAAGGATATCGAGCTTCACCACATCACCAGCCTGTTTTTCATTGCTTAGATATGTAAGTATGTTCTCAAGGCTGGAAACTGTTCTGTTATCAATTGAAACTATTATATCTCCGCCCAGAGTAACTTCTCTACCATTAATATTATCTATTTTGTACCCACCACGAATCCCAGCTTTATCCGCCGGGCTTTCTGAAGTTATGCTCGTAACAAGAAATCCCCTTGCTTCACTTAACCCCAACGCCTCTGCGATCTCTGGTGTAACATCGGTTCCTGAAATTCCTAGCCACGGATGCTGATAGACACCCGAACTTACTAATTCCGGAACTACTTTCTTAATGGTGTTGGATGGTATTGAAAAACCTACTCCCGCCGATTCACCTGTAGACGAAAAAATAGCAGTGTTCATACCAATTACTTCTCCTCTGAGGTTCAGAAGTGGTCCTCCCGAGTTGCCAGGATTGATAGGTGCATCTGTTTGGATGATGTCAGGAATTGAGAACGAGCCACGCCTCTCAGACTCTCCAGCCTCGTCATCGGGGCTGCCAGGAGGTAGAGACGGAGGCACTTCGTCTAGAGGCGGTTGCTCCGGGACTTCTGGGCTAAATGGATCTTGTGGTGGTTGTGGCATGGGCGTCCCATCTGGAATTGGTGGCAATTGTTCTTCTTCTGAGGACGGGATTAGTCGTCCAAGTCCACTTATGATGCCTTCTGTCATTGAACCAGATAGACCAAAGGGATTTCCTATAGCAACAACCTGCTGACCTACACGCAACTCTGACGAGTTTCCGATAGGTAATGGAACGAGTCTGTTTCTAGCGTCTTGTGGGATATCAATGTCAATTACTGCAGTGTCAGAGAAGCGATCTGCTCCCACAAGAGTTGCCTGATATGTAGTCCCGTCTTCGAAGGCTACGTTAATATCAACCCCGTTAAGGGTTTCCCGCTGGACTAATTCGTTTGATAAACTGGGAGCAATTACATGATAGTTTGTTACTATTAAACCCTCGTTATTATATACAAAACCGGATCCTATTCCCGAATTAAACGAGTTTGGTTCTTCACCAGCAGCTGTAGTGGTCACCTGAACAACTGATTCTTCTACCCTCTCAAATAGTTCAGGTAATGTTAAATCTTGAATGGTATTGTTGCTGCCTATATCTAGATTATTGTTTGCTAAATCGGTGACAGTTTCGGTATTATTATTAACGCGGTTACCGCCCTGTGTGTTATTCAGCGTTTGAGCATTTACCGGGATTGAGTAAATTTCGCTCTGGATTGCTGACATAACCAAAAGAAGACAAATAGAGATCGGAAGAAGACTACGACTGGATATAATACATGGGAATTTAACTAATACCGTCTTCATATTATAAGAACCCTACAACTGAGCCTTCACGAGCAGTTATAAATTTTTGTTATTGCAAAGATAGCAATACCTCAGCAAGTTTTTGTGAAAAAAGGGAGCCAGGCCATTAATTGAACGTGCACTGCGAGCCCAATGCTGCGAAGTCCAATGATTACTCATTTATCAATTTACCACTATGTGATGTATAATTTACGTCCCAGTAATATGGGAGGAATAACAAGCAGGAGG
>JALZGI010000596.1 GCA_030861105.1 Thermoproteota archaeon | reverse complement strand
GGGGAAGATAGACTTACTATGGTATGATAGTAATAGATAGAAATTTTCATCGAATTGAGGTGATCACGACTATCGTTTCCTTATAAAATGATAATTTTGAATCGTTAATAGCACAAAGAAAGTTACGTAAGCTTATATGCTTTAGGATTCATAATCTTCTACTGAGGAAGCTATAAAGTAAATAATGATAATGATACTGAAATCGCAACAGTCGCTAACGGATGTTTCTGGTGTAGTGAAGCAATTTTTAAAAGACTTAAAGGTGTCAAATCTGTTCTACCCGGCTATTCTGGAGGAGTAGTGAAAAATCCTTCGTATGATCAAGTATGCACAGGGAGAACCGGGCATGCAGAATCAATTCAGATAGAATTTGATCCGAAAGTTGTAACTTTTGATAAAATACTTGATGTTTTCTGGCATACACACAACCCAACTACTCTTAATAGACAAGGTAACGATGTTGGCACACAATATCGATCTGCAATATTTTATCATAACCAAAAACAAAAAGAGATTGTTGAGAAATCAAAAAGGAGCTTGAAAAAGAAGGTGTTTACAAAGACCCCATAGTGACAGAAATTACTCCTTTTAGAAATTTTTATGTTGCAGAAGATTACCACAAAAATTACTATGAAAACAATCAAAGTGCTCCATACTGCAATTTTGTTATTGATCCTAAAGTGAATAAACTGCTTCTGAAATATGGAAATAATGTAAAAGAAGAATACGTCAGATAGCTTCTAGCATGTGCGCGTATTCAAATACTCATGATTATTTTATTCGCTCACCCAAAAAGGCACTAATCTCTAAATCTTGATTATCTCTTGTTGCATCTACTGAATTGATTACTAGCTTATTGTTGATGTCAACTGCTCCCAGTGAATTATTGGTAATTTCATTTGACCGATCTACGTATGAAGTTGCTAATACTGGCATGAAATTCCGACTTCTTATGAAATTAATCCTATGAAATCAATGGGGAAGCAGAAATAGATTAGGATATTTTGTAATAAGCAGGGATTGACAAGAAATGGAAAACTATGCTAGGCCTGGCTCGGTGGTTCTTCTTATATTTCCTCCTCCAGCAATCTCAGGTCTTCCAAATTGTTCTGATATGTTTTTGTACATGCTTAGTTCTTGATTTGATAATGGCCTGATTTTCTTCATAGCATCTTCAAAATGCTTCATATGTATCTTTAATTCCTGTATATGACTGTCAGCTTCTTTAGGATCTTTGTACTTTGCTATATGTTCGCGTAAGGCAAGCATTACAGCCGCAGACGACAGTGAGGCAATATCTGCACCGGTATATCCTTCTGTGTGAGAGGCAAGCTCATTAATGTCCACGTCCTCAGCCAAAGGCTTTTTCTTTGTATGAATTGTAATGATTTGCACTCTTGAATCCTTGTCAGGAGGGGGAACATACAGCAGTCTATCAAACCTTCCCGGTCTTAGTAATGCTGGGTCAATGATATCAGGCCTATTAGTTGCCGCAATAACGATCACGTTTGTCAGTATTTCAAGTCCATCAAGCTCCGTTAGCAGTTGACTAATCAATCTTTCTGTCACGTGTGAGTCTCCAAAATCTCCTCCTCTTCTAGGGGCAACTGCATCTATTTCATCAAAGAAGATTATACATGGAGCAGCTTGCCTTGCTTTTCTGAATACTTCTCTAACTCCTTTTTCTGATTCACCAACCCACTTTGAGAGCAACTCAGGACCCTTTATACTGATAAAATTAGCTTCGCTTTCATTGGCGGCGGCCTTTGCAATAAGTGTCTTTCCGGTACCCGGAGGTCCATAAAGTAGAATACCTTTTGGAGGAACGGCATCAGCGTATGTAAATACGCCCTGATATTTGAGCGGCCACTCTACTGCTTCTTGAAGCTCTTGTTTTATTGAATGAAGACCGCCAATATCTTCCCATTTTACATCTGGAATCTCTACGAAAACCTCTCTCATAGCAGAAGGCTCCATCTCTTTTACTACATCGATAAAGTCTTGCATTGTTACTGTAATCTTTCTTAAGGTCTCTGCAGGTATGCTCTCTGAAGATAGGTCTATCTCAGGTAATATTTTTCTTAGTGCCCCTATTGCAGCCTCTTTTGACAAAGATTGTAAGTCAGCTCCCACAAATCCGTGTGAGATATCAGCCAGTTTTTCTAAGTTAACATCCTTTGCAAGTGGCATTCCTCTTGTATGTATCTGCAATATTTCTAACCGTCCATTCCTATCAGGAACGCCAATTTCGATCTCCCTGTCAAACCTTCCTGGTCGGCGTAAAGCAGGGTCAATAGCATTCACCCTGTTCGTGGCTCCTATTACGACAACCTTACCCCTTGACGACATACCATCCATTAGCGATAGAAGCTGAGCAACTATTCTCCTTTCAACTTCTCCTGTGACTTCTTCTCGCTTGGGGGCAATTGAATCAATCTCGTCAATGAAAATTATCGATGGGGCATTCTTCTCAGCCTGTTCAAATACGTTCCTTAATTTTTCTTCACTTTCCCCATAAAACTTGCTCATTATTTCAGGACCACCTATAGTGTAGAAGCTAGCGTTTGTCTCATTAGCAACCGCCTTTGCCAACAATGTCTTTCCCGTACCTGGCGGTCCGTGAAGCAAGACACCTTTTGGTGCTTCAACTCCTAATCTCTTAAAGAGTTCTGGATGTCTGAGTGGAAGCTCTATCATCTCCCTTACTCTTCCAACAGCATTGCCCAATCCTCCAATGTCCTCATAGGTGATTGATGGGACTCCACCTTCCTTGGAGACCTCTACTGCCTTTGCGCTCTCCTCAGAAACTGTAATTTTAGTTGAATCGTTTATTATCACTGGACCAGACGGATTTGTGGAAATTACGACCAAGTCCACTCTCTGTCCCATTACGTTGAGAGGTATCGTGTCACCTTTTGTCATCAACTGTCCTGTTAGATACTCAGCAAGATATTCTTCGGCTCCCACTATTCTAAGGGGTTCTGTTGGTGCAAAAGTTATGCTTTTGGCATCTTTTGACTCGACTCTTTTGACCTCTATCTGGTCATTAATACCAACGTCTAGCCTATTTCTAGTGTAACCATCTATACGAATCAGGCCTCTTCCTTTATCGTTATTCCTTGCCGGCCAGCTAAGAACTGTTGTTTTTTTACCCAGTGAACCCAGTTCCAATGCATCTCCACTTGTAATGTTAAGTCGTTCAATAACATCTGGATCTACACGTGCAATTTTTCTTCCAACGTCTCTTTGCTCTGCTTCTGCAACTTTGAGACTTATAGCCTTAGGTGTTCCCCTTCCAGTCCTGCCAATATCCTTATCACCGTTAATACTACTATTGTCCTCGTCAATATTTGAAGACATATCAGCTCTACCACATCTCATTAGTTTCTCACGTGACATAAACCTTGACAAGTGTTGATATTACTGACAATAGACGTGTAAAAGAATTGCAAGAATGTAGCTAATTAGTTGAAAAACTAATAAAGGAGAAGGGAGGTGTAAATAAGGCAGGGTGTACAAATAACGACGTACTTTCCCAGCGCGCTACGGGATAATCCCTAACTGTATCAATAATTTTTTAGACTATAATAAGTACTTATAGTATGCATATTAGTAGCATTGATTTCCTGTTCCCGATGGTTTGTGCAAAATCTATTTCTGGTCCTATAACTGAGTACAAATAACAATAAAGAGTGAAAAAAGAACTATAAGTCAGGTAAATAGAAGGCCCAGTCAGTGAGAAATGGACTCGTTTCCAAGATCTATTCTTTAATGTTTTTTGGAATATCACAGTAAGGTGTTGGAATGCATCAAAAGAGCTTATAGGTTATAGACGTTCGTCAAGACAATTTCCTCAATATATGATAAATTTTGAGACGCTAGCAAAGGAAGCAGAATTATATGGGAAAAAATACCATGGTGGACACGGCCGTTGAGTTCTCTTTGTAAACTATACACTTTCCCAGGAAGTAAATTACCCTACTTCTGTTGTTATGTCGATCTATATGAGCATAGGCTGCATCCATATCTTTTCTAATAACATTGGATAAATGAGACTCTACACTCGTATCATCGGACATTATTTTGTACTTATTTGATAAACATATTTTATAACAGTACTTTTGTGGCTTCTCCACTTCTTCAGTTGAGTCAATAAACATGACATCCCTAATCATAATATTTAGCTCGAAACACCATAGAAAATCATTATTTGTCAAAGATTGAAAGTGATACATACTCTCGCTTCTAAAACATTAATAACAAATTAGGATCATTGTAAAATGGTTACTATGGGCCTTATCAGTCGTTTCTCAAACCTCTTTAAAGCAAAGACAAACACAGTTTTAGATAAACTTGAAAAGCCAGAAGAGATGCTGGACTACTCATTTGAAAAGCAAAGAGAATTAATCAATAGATTGCGAAGAGATGTTGCTGAAGTAGTAACAGCTAAAAAGAGACTTGAGATGCAGAAGGCAAAGCTGGTAGTTAACACTCGTACATTAGATGATCAGGCCCGTCGTGCTCTTGATTCAGATCGTGAGGATTTAGCAAGGTTAGCTCTGGAACGTAAGAATGCAATTTTACAGCAGGTTGCTAGTTTGAATAATCAAATAAAAGATATTCAGATGCAGCAAGAAAGGTTAGAAGATACAGAAAAGCGACTTTCTGATAAGGTCGAAGAATTTAAAACAAGAAAGGAGGTAATAAAGGCTCAATATTCTTCAGCTGAAGCCCAAGTAAGGATAAAGGAAAGCGTCACAGGAATTTCAGAAGAAATGAGTGATGTTGGTGTATCATTAACTAGGGCTGAAGAAAAAGCACAGAAGATGCAGGCAAGGGCACAAGCCTTAGATGAAATGATAGATTCCGGTGTTTTAACAGATTATACTTCTTCATCGGGCAGCGCAAGAGGAGGAGATATTGAGGCTGAGCTTGATAAAGTAGCACTGAAATCATCTGTTGACGAAGAATTAGAAAAATTAAAGGCAGAACGCACAAGAAAAAAGAATAAGTACAAAGGGCATGAAGAAAGGGAAGAGCCTGAGGTAGTAAGTCAGTGACAAAACCATATAGGATTGATACTATTGTGAGAATAATGGGACAGGGACAGTTTAGAATTAATGAGGATACTGTTAAAAGGATAAATGAGATAGATGATGCAATTGTACGAATTCTTCAAAACAAGAGAAAAGGAGAAGACCAAGAGTACAGGGCAAAGATTACAGAAATGGTACAGACGATAAAATCAAAAGGCCGGAAACTGGGAGATAAAGAAATAATTGAATCAGATATTATAGTACCCGACACAGATATTTCTATTGATGAAGCAAAGAAAGTATTTCAAGGTGAGGGAATAATCCCAGAAATATAGTCCAGAAATCGAGACTTTACTTTAAATTAAATTCCTAGAGGGATACTCCAAATGGGATACCAGCGAGACATGTCTTTTTCAAATGGCAACTTCTCACCTGAAAGTGCCGTCATTATTTTTAGCTCTTCTGAATGATTCCTTTTCTTTTGTTTCTCATCAGTAGGGACAAAAGGGTAAAACTTGTCAATTTTGTAATTATATATTAGATACTCAGTAAAAATGCCACTGTTAAACTCAAAAACTGAGGCAAGTAATCTGTCAGAAAAACCCTTCTGATCTATAGTATCACCAATTGATGTAATAGCAGCCACATTATCTTCTATTGTTTTACTTAGGATCACAATCCACAAATAATCATAAGAATCGACTACAGTACGAAAGGAGAGATCAAAATCTACTTTGCTAGTCTCAAGAAATTTCTCGATTTCTTGCTTCATATCATTAAACTGTGGGATGCTAGCTCTCTTAATACACACAGCTGTCCTCCCTGTGCTTTTCAAAAAAAGTTTGGTTTCTAAAGCTATATAGGCTGATGAAAGAGAATTGATAGCAACAGAATCTACCTCCATTTTATTGGCATTATTTCTGCTGCGCTTCCATAATCCCTGAAAGAAACCCATTTCACTCTATCCTCTATCCTTGCTTTCTTTTATAACTTATAAAACTCTTAAAGACTTATTCTATGATAGATGCAAAAAGACCTTAAAGACCTAGCAAACAGATTCTCCCAGAATTCAAATTGGTCTGGATCAAGCGAAGGCTATCCTAAACCAAGTATCTAAAACAATCCTAAGGAAGGCTGACCCATACATGGCTCCAAAGAATATAGATGTAGAGTCTAGAATTCATAATAAGACAAAATCGCAAAAGCAAAAGACTACTCAAGAAGTAGTCAAACTACTAGAGGAAGAGACAGATGAGCCCTGGTTGACAGATAATATTATGGGTATATATCATGAGTAGATTCAAAAATGTAGATCTGAACCCATTTGGCTAATAACTAATTAGTATATCAAAGCGACTCTCAATGACTTTTCGGTGCAGATAAGGAAGCTAACAAATGGACAAGCTTTAGCGGTGACTCTAAAACATCAACTGCCATTTCTTATAGGAGGCACCAATAACTGGAATAATAATGACATATTATTATGGTTTTTGTTCTCAATTGTGGTAAATAGTGCTATATGATGGCGATCTCATACTAGTGAACAAGTACTACTACAAATCAATAGGATCAAGTAGAAAAAATAAAAAAATTCTAGGGTTATCCTCCTAATATATCTCCTACCATTATCATTTTTTGTTCTTTCTTAGAGGGTCGTACTCAGCTCTTCCTTAAATCCATCAGGATGTTCCAATGAAACTTTTTCTTTTTTGATATCTACATCAATTTTTTTGGTTTCAATAATCCTTCTCTTTCTAATTATCACTTCGCCTATCTTCACCTTTCTTTTACTGACAACTATTTCCTCTCCCCAAATAGGTACTACTTTTTCAGTCTCGTTTTTTTCTTGTCCTTCAATTAATGCAACTGTTTCTCCTTTAATGTTAAAATTAGAATTTGGATTATGTTTTGGACTTCCATTGGAAGACGGAGAATCAGGGGACGAGGATGAAGATGAATTAGTAGAATAATGATATTCTATATTATCATCATCGGAACTAGAAACACTGTGGGCAATTGTATCTTTTATCTTTGACAGTAATCCTTCGTCTTCTTTATCATATACTTTGAGCTTTTTTCCATTAACAAACACTTCTTCATATGCTAGTGGTACTTCTATTTTCTCAGTTCTAGTAGCCGCTCGTTTCACAACAGTTGTTTTATGAATAACAGTCTTTTTTGTCAGATCAAAATCTTCTTCCATAACAGGAATAATCCGTACAATTTCAGGGGAGGAATTAACAGATTCACCCGTTGCGATCCTGTTATCATCATCAGTAGAATCTAAGACACTTGCGTCAATGACATCATCATTGTTCTCTGATAGGTCTTTTTCAATATTCTCTTTTGGTTTCATTGATTCGGCCATTTACTCTGGCACTATAATTGATATGATACAACATTGCTAATAATAATTAGAGAAGTTGGAATAGTGACTGTGTAAAAACAAGCTCAAGCAATAATAAGTTGGAAAGGGACATATTACTCTCCTTCACAGATTAGCCAACCCACCCCAGTTTTGGTTGGCAGAGACTCCTAAAGCTTATTGTTTCTAGTTGAAAAAATTCCCTAAATGTAATGGATAATAAAAGACAGATTATGTATGAAAAAACTTATGCCTGCAAGAAGATTGCAGTACAAAAAGGAGAGGATATCTTAACATGATTTACATCATTAAAATGACGTCTGTATTGGGTTGAGGACCAACCAAGTGCAGGATTGTGAAACCACTAAGCATTTTAGACCCATTCCTTTTATTTATAAGCATGTGC
>JALZGI010000595.1 GCA_030861105.1 Thermoproteota archaeon | reverse complement strand
GTATACGCCACTACCAAGAACCATTAACTCTATCAAGTCTTAGAGGTTATTTTGAATGAGTATTAAAATAAGTTGTGCAAACAGCTCTAATACATTGGTTGTTGATATTGCTTTCTATCAATTAACCAATCAATCGTATTCAATCTCTTCTTTATGAGATCCCTAACACGATAGTCAGTTGAACAGTAAATTTCTGTCTCTGAGACAATCACAGGATCGTTTGGATCGAAATTAGTAATATTGTAGGTACAGGGTAGCCTTCTGTCATAATCATCGCTAGCCGTTCAGGGTTAGGTTCCTTATTGAAAGATGGACATTTAAGGTATTCACTAAACATCGTTATGATTTTCCTCCGCAGATTGGCCCTATAGCCAGACTTAAATCAAATGAAAAATCTAGTGTGATAATCTATTACCAGTTCCGAACGGTGACAATACAGATATTGGGGGAATATTGACGCAAATGTAGGGTATGAAGGCAGTTCAGCGTTGTTAAGTCCTTTTGACAATCCTTTATAAGTATCCACTTTTCTTCTTATGCATCGAATGGATAATACCATCCGCCTGAAAGCAGAGCTTTACCTGCCTTTGAATCTTCCAGGTTCCAACTAACCAAATGGTCCATGTGGACCTTAGTCGTTATGTCATCGCCCTTTGAGAGATAGGAGGCAACTTCGATGTTGTTTGTTTGGCCCTTTTGGAGTATGCTGAGAGTTATCACAGACATACGCAGGCAAATACTGGATTCTATTATTAGTTTTGAATTCTCTATCGCTGCTGGAGAGTGAATGTTCTTACAAAACCCAAATGTAAAAAGGGAGGATGTTTTTCGTGTAATATATGATTATAGCTGACTAGCTATTCCACTTCTTCCTTTATGTCTGCTTCTGTGTCTCTAACTCCTACGGTTGTCTTAGTTAGATGACTACCATGTCTTGTAGTATACTGAGCTTTGTATTTCTCATCACTTTTGCTATTTGTGGCTCTCGATTTGGCTTTCCTTTTAGCAGGAACTGTTCTCTTCTTGGGCTTGGTCTTACTCTTTGATTTTGACTTAGTCGCCTTTTTCCTAGCCATAAGTCAAAGATGGTAAGACACTAGCAAACTAATAAGACATGTCGGTCTCTACCCGAAGGTGACATACAGGTACTGAGAATAAGATCAGCATGCTGCTTACTTTTGGGTTAGACTATGACCCCAAACCCCTCGGAAACTAATGCACTAAGGACCTCGAGTAACCCTTCGTCTTTCACACGGCTATTTGAGGTAGTGTCCGAGACATCAGGAGAATAGTCTTTGGCTTTTTCTTTGTCTTTGTTGTTATGAACTTCCTTCATTGGCTTAGACCTAACACTGCTGACAAAACATAAGTCTGTTTGAACATTTGACCTGACTTCTCGTAATCACTTCGAATTATTCATAGGCTGTACTAGGTTTCTAGGTCTATGTAGAAGCCTTGGTTTGGCTCGTTAGGTCTATGTAGATTAGAAGAGTTTACTTTTTCCCTTTGCTCCTATTCTCTTTCAAAGTGACTATGGCTTCTTTTCCTATCCACGGCTTTGGTACCACTACATGACCGCTATTACCTGATGGAGTCACAACACTTTCAATCCGTGTTATTATGGCTTTCATGCGTCTTACCATGATAGGAGGCGTTGTATGTACATGGTATATGTTGGTTTCTCTGGTATGGGAGTTTGAGCAGAAAAGCTATTTGCTAGATGTACCAGATATATATCATGTACATCCATTCTCTTATACTTCGTCTCCTCGTGATTAACGTTTGAATGCGGACCTTTTCACTCCTGTTTCAGCAATAGGAGGAGGATTCTTTGGAGGATTGCTTCTTGGATTTGCTCTCAAAAAGGTGGTAAAGCTAATAGCAATAGTGGTTGGATTGTTCATAGCTGGATTAGCATACCTGCAGTATCAACAAGTGGCTTCAATTAATTGGAATAGGATATAGGCTTTAGTTACTTCTACCCTAGGAAATGCTACATCTCAAATATCAACAAGTCAAGACATGACCACAGCTTTAGCAATGTCAAACTTTGGTATTCCATTGACCGGTAGCATGTCAGCTGGATTTGCAGTTGGTTTTATGAAGTGATAATAAAAGTTGGATAAAGACAATGTTCTTACAAGAAATATCAGAACAATCCAAAGTTCTTCTAAACAAGGAACAATGTTAAAAAGAAAGGAGGAGAGAATAAGAAATAATGAATCTCTTTAGTCGATTGAGAAAACGTGATGGAGATGTTCGTTTCAAACACAACAATAAATCAATTCTCATTGGAAGTAAACATGGATTATTTGATGATATTGTTGGTTTTGAAGACGTAAAGTCACTATTTGAGATGGCTATCAAAGCTGAAAGACCAGTGCATCTGTTGCTATGTGGCCCTCCATCATCTGGCAAATCGTTGTTCATGAGCTCACTCACTAAACTTGAAAGGTCATACTGTGCAGTTGGAAGTAGTTCTACAAAATCAGGAATATTTGATTACCTGTTTGAGTACAGACCGCGCTATTTTATCATTGACGAACTTGAAAAAATGAACAAAAAAGACCAGACAAGTCTTCTTAACCTAATGGAATCAGGCATATTATCAGAACTAAAACACAACCAGCAAAGGACAACGCAGCTAAAAACATGGATATTTGCTTCATGTAATAGTACAGATAAACTATTACCACCATTAATTACAAGATTTAGAGATATTCATTTCAAACCGTATACAGAAGAGGAGTTTGTTGAAATTGTGGTAAACGTATTAGATAGAGAGGAAGGCGTTGATAGAGATATTGCTCTTCTTATTGCTGATGGAGTGTATAACAGACTAAAGAGTTCAAACATCAGAGAATGTGTCAGAATAGCTAGATTAGCAAAAAATGATTCTGCTCATGTTAATAGGATAATAGATACATTTGCAAAGTACGGTAGTAATGAAATTAAATGACAAATACTGTCTAATGCATTTGGATATTATTAGATACTTTGATTTGCTAGTAGACCTTACAGACCTAGTTCATTGAATGGCTCAGTTATGATATATCGTAAAAATTCCGATGCACTTTGCTTATAGTTCCGGCTTTATACGCCTTATTTGTGTACTTTTGCAATATGTTGTAGTCTTCTATCGATACTTTTGTAAACAGTACCCTGGTCAGCTTTTTATCGTCATGATTTCCATTCTCTTTACCAGCAGCAGATTCTGTCATCTTATATCATAAAAGATAGAGGTAGCTTTAACTCTATGGTAGACTTTGTATTCTACTATATCTCTATTCTGGTGTACTTGCAATAAAACCAGCCTAAAATCTGGTCTACCTTCCCAAAATATTCAGCCTATCAAGGTCTATTTGACGGTTTACACTGGCAAAATTGATCAAAATAGAGGTCCTTAGCATTATTATGCGAACTATATGGTATGAGATTCTTTTCTTAATTTTTCAAGCATATTTGGGTCTTTTGTATCCTTTTAGACGTCTTAGGTCTACCAACTTATTATTATAAATTCCAAATGAGAGGTTTTGCCTAGTTCTCTAACTTCCTTTCCGCTAGGCATTGGAAAATCTCGGTCCTTTTAGACTCCCTTCTCTTCTTCGCATTTCCTCCTCAAGATTGATGTCAGGCCTGTGTGGATCATGACACTCACACTCACATTGATCTTGATTAGTACAGAGCTTCATGTGTCGTCCCATCTCATATTCAGGAGTTTTGGGCATCAACTATAGTATCTTGTGGACATTTTTAAATACTCATGCGGGTTTAGAATAGTAAGATACTATTCTTTCCTGAAGTGTTTTTGTTGGTACCCCATACCCTTACTCATCTGTGGTCAATGGGTTGTTTGGTTTCGACATCAGAATTCTCGTTCCTTTTGACAATGCTGCCGCATAAGAACAAAATATAGTGTTTCTAATTGAATTAACTATGATAAATAATGTTGTGGTTATAGGACTTGTCTTAAACCTCATAGCATCGTTTCTGATTGCTTATGGGAGAATCTTTCGCAGTAAAGAGACAATAGAAAAAGAATCCAAGACTGAAGGAGGATATAATCCAGAAGAAGAACGACATAGACTTAAAGAAACCCGTATAGCTCAGATCGGGGCTAGTGTTATGGTAGCTGGATTTGCTATTCAAATTGTAGGCAACATTTTCTATCAATAATAATCACCATTCATATGGCAATCAATTAAAATATCAAAAAACAAATCCGCTTTGATAGTATTACTTAAAAAGCCGATGTAGTCTCAGCTATCTTCGGTTCTATCCACCTGACGTCAGTGTGCTGACTTTCTTAAATGCTTTTTAGCCTTTTTCTTATCCTCTGAGCTGCCTTCTAATAGTACATCTGTCGTTTTTTCTCTGCTTGGGATCTGGTCCCTTGGTATTTGTGGCACAGATTCTAATGTTTGTTTCTTTGTTTCTTCTACGTCTTCCATCATAGATTTAAATCCACTCCTTTCGTAGTCTTCTTGGTCGTCAATCTTTTGTGTCTTTTTACTTCTATTTACCATTAATTATGTAGTTGTACCTACATAACATCATTTAAAAAGGACTTGTAATAGTGTAAAGAGCCGGGTGTTAATGTATCAAAGCCAAGCTTTTTTATCAAACAATATTGTCTTTTGTTTCATAAATAGGATTTTGACTAGGTAGGGACACGTATTCCAGAGTCAAATGTGAAAAGCGTGGAATGCTAGCTGAAGGCGGGCCA
>JALZGI010000571.1 GCA_030861105.1 Thermoproteota archaeon | reverse complement strand
CACAGGAGGATCAGGGTTATGATAGTCATCCACCACTTCATTTGCATTCAGTAAATACCTGTAGCGAATTGCCAACTTAATCGGTTGTGCTTGCAGTTGCCAATATGGCCAGCATCAAATAATGCTCGATTCTCGAGCGGTGTCGCCAAGCGCTCGGAGAGTAGCGCTAAGGCCTGCTCGGTCAAGATGTCGATGAGTTTCACTTTTTGTCACTGAATGTGAGTAGACTAGGCTGTTTGCAAGCAGTTGGCAATGAATGTGAGTTCGTTTGCAGATAATGTGAGCAGAAGACCTGATGTATTGGCAGTTAATCTGAGTTCGTCACGACGCTTGTTTGCGAGCAGGACGCGACGGTTACATATAACTAAAATAGATCAATGTATCGAATATGCTAATTGATTCATCTTGATTCGATGCACCGATTGATTGATTTGATTGACCACCTGGTAGAAAGGACTGCGCGGGCGCATGTGAAGATTCACACTCTATTTCGTACTCTTAAACCCGCGACGCAGTTAATAAAAAACCACTTGCATTCAGATGCAATATCAGGATCACATCTTAAGAATCTACCTTGGACCCATCCCTTTTCAACCTCTTTCATTACTCACCACGGTTAACTGGGGTGCTACCAAAGAACCACCACAACCACCCCCCACTCCCTCCGCGTTGTCGCGGTTTGAGGGTGAAGAGGGGAGGGAGGCACGGGTGTCCCCATGCACTCCTACTGGCAGTACCCGTTACTCAACCCTCGAGTTCTCTCGCCGTTTCTCCCCGGCGTATCGGTTAGTGAAATGCATACAGCTCTTGATTCAACCGAGCTATACCTTTAACAATAGATGGGGCGCGTGTTTTAACTGGAAGGAAGGTTTCTATCTGCTCACTGCTCAGTGGAGGCTTTTCCTAGAATACTTAAATATTTCAGTATGATGAGGGTAGACGCGGGAAAATGAAATTAAACATAGGGAAGCATTGGATTGAAGGAGTGTTCCTTCTTGTAGGTGCGGTTATTGGTGTAATCGGTACATATTTTTATACTGTAGGAGTGGAAGAGCACAAACTTTACCTTGAGGACCGCAAAGCTGGCTACACAGAGCTGTTTGACGGCACAGTGGCATTACGGAGATACTGGGATACAAGAGCATTAGCAGATGATGAGAGGAAGAAGGGAAACGAACCCAAAGCTAAAGAACTGGAATCTGAGGCGCACAAGCAAAATGTAAAACACTTCAGTCATTATGACAGAGCCCGTTTCAAGATAGGCGTATTTGGTGATGCCAGTGTCGTCCGCGCTCTCGCTAAGTATTGGGGTGCACACTTCAGTGAACCACCCTGTGGGAATCGACAACAGATGTTGGATGAGGTGGCCATTTACCAAGCCATGCGTCGTTCGATGGGCGCACATGGGCAGGTAAAGGATAAGGACCTGATTCTGGTGCTATTTAAGTGCATAGTGAAAGAATGAAATTTGGAGTCGCATGCTGTATTTGCTAATTTCGGGCAAGCTACCAAAGGATCAGGGCAAGGGAATAATGTTATTATTGCGAGAAGTCTGATGTCAAAAGAAAGGCATAAGTTATTTTTTCAATTCTGCAAGGTAACGGACCCAACTTAGTGCTAAGCTTATAAGCATAAGCGAGGCACGAATGGGACATAAGAAGTTCCTGGAGCTCTGTATGGCGATACCAACTATGATTACTGATTTTCCAACCCAATATTGGCACCCCCTCGATGATGGCCGGATTCAATGCGATGTTTGCCCACGGGCCTGTAAACTACATGAGGGCCAGGAGGGCCTATGCTTCGTGCGAGCCAATCACGGTGGGAGAATTGTCTTGACTACCTATGGCCGCTCTAGCGGCTATTGCGTGGACCCTATTGAAAAAAAGCCGCTCAACCATTACCTGCCCGGTACGCCGATCCTCTCCTTTGGCACGGCAGGCTGTAACCTTGCCTGTAAATTCTGTCAGAACTGGGATATCAGCAAGTCGCGCGAGATCGATACCTTGGCTGGTCAGGCGACGCCTGAGACCATCGCTCGGGCCGCCTT
>JALZGI010000542.1 GCA_030861105.1 Thermoproteota archaeon | reverse complement strand
ATATACTATAGGATGCCCAAAAAACCACCATGCATCTTTTGTAAAAAGCCAATTAGCCTCAAAATTTGGATCGGTCAAATATGAAAAACCAATTCCAAGTTGTGTGAATAATCCCATACTGCCTATGAGCATTACTAATGCGTTGACAAATATTCCCACAACTACAATTGAAACAGCTGGAACTACACTTCTGTACCTTTTTGGAAACCATGAACTTATTCCTAATACAGAAACCCATCTAACTGTAGGTGGTATATCTTGCAGTGGGAGAAGATCTATTCTGCCTCTATCTTTTTCATCAGAAACGTATTTGTGTATATCATCATCTGCTTGTTCTGTTCGTTGAATCCCAGCAGCTATTTTTCCACGAAGTACGGTCAAAAGAACATTGATACAAAAAAATACTAGAGCTATGCCGATCATCAGATCAGCTACCAAAAAGGTGGCAGCAGCAAAAGAAGACCAGCCATTATTCCCAGAGTGGAATGGCAGGGGCATTAAATTATACCATCCTGCACCATAAAACATTGTACCTGAAACAATCAAGAATATAGCACCTGCATTCATTAACGAGAAAGACCATATAGCAAGTTTCATACTAAAGAGAGGTTTCTTTGAAAATTTGCTAAGCAAATAGTAACTTATTCCAATAGTTAGCATTGACATAAATCCGAAAAACATTAGTTGACCGTGGATTGTTAACGAGGTATAGAACAGACCCAGACTCAACTGCTCATTTCCAAGTATGTTAACTTTTGATTGTATAACCCGCATCACTATTGCCAGCGAGCCAGCTATCAGAAAATACGTAATGGAAGAAGCTATAAACAAAAGTGTCAGGGCAGAGAGTTGCTTTGACACTTTGAATAGTGGTATGGGTCCATGTTCCTTTTCATATTGGTTAGAAAGCGTCAATTTACGTCCCTGCTTCCGCTATAAGATCACATAGCTTGAATTGTAATCTGAGATACCATATAGGGGTGGTTCCACCCACAATACTCTAGGCACCTAATGGTATAGGTTCCTGGTTTTTCAAAAGTATAGTAAAATACATTATCGTACCCTGGAATTACCTGCATCTGCATCAACGGAGAGTCCATACTCTTTGAGCTTGACAAGATGCTAAAACCATGATTTACGTCAACAGAACGGGCAACAAATTTCACAGTCTCACCAGCCTTGATTTTTACCATTCCAGAGCTAGCGCTGCTAATACTGTTTATTTGTTCTTCGACTGTGTGCTTCTCTGGTCCTGCAACCTTAGGTCCTTGTCCGTACCCCCCATCTGCAAGCATCCAGAACCATTGACCTGCAGTTACCATAATTGTATGTACATTTTCAGGATGTTGTAACGCTTGAGAGAATGCGACAGGTGGCATCCATGGAAAACCAAGGAAATACAAATATACCAACATACCAGCTACAAATATTCCCCAATATCTTTCAGCATGATATTTGTGAAGCTGATACTTTACTTTATCAAATCCTGCTACAGCAACATGATCCGATTTGGTCGATAATATAATATAAACAAAAAAAGCTGTTGCGATGACAATTAAAATAACCAAGGTGTTGGCTAACCATGGGATTCCATAACCCAAATCTGCTGCTAGTTGTACTGTCATAGCTGTTCTCAGTGCAGGTGGCTTAATGCCATTTTGCCATTTTACAAAATTCTATATATTAAGGATTTCGGACAAGAAAGCAGACCTTTAGCTATTACTATATATCTCGTCGCGGAAAAATGTGATTCTGTATAGCTTCAGCAAGAATACGAGATAATAAGTTTTCCAAACTCTATAACATATATGTAATCTGATCCTATAATGCTTGTTAGGAACGGATTCCCTGGTATCTGTCTATACAGACCATTAAATTAAACTAAAATTCTCCACCAGGCTCTGATAGTACTTCTGTACCACGAATCTCAATTACATTGTCTTCGTTGTTAAATGTAATCACTAGAGTTCTTGCTTGGTCGGTAGTCCGCGATTCAATAAATGATAACTCTCTATCTATATCATCTTCATAGACTAAATATGGTTTATCCATATTTGACTGCGTTTTAGAATCAATCAGGTCTCTTGGGAGTTCAATTTCGAGTTTGCCTCCATT
>JALZGI010000538.1 GCA_030861105.1 Thermoproteota archaeon | reverse complement strand
GTGCTATGCTTGATCGTTCACTTCCTGTCTTATTTGGTAATGTAGAAGAACAGTAACAATCATCTGATTATCTGTACCACTAGAAGAGCGAATGGAAGATGTTGATAGTTTAATGTCTATAACTTGCTCTATTTCAGCTGCATTCTCTTCTAGAAACTTGTTAATCTTTTCTGTAATATTTTCATAACCATAGGACATAAACAGCTCAACGCGATCTTCTACTATTCTCATTTCTCTTTATTTTCCCCCTCCTCCTATTGCTCTTCCTACAAAACAATTCATAGTTTGAGCTTCCTAAACCATCTTCTTTTATCTTCTGTCTGATAACATATATTTTATAACCTTCATAATACTGCAATGGAATCACCTGAAGTATATGCTCTATTATGAAATTCCCTAGTTATAAAGAGCTGATTATATCAATTAACAACGTTAATCCATCCTAATTAAGGCCCTCGCTGTATGGCTTTCAATGTCTCAAACAGACCATGATTTGTCCTATGGGATGTACTATTATCAACTGTCATCTGCTCACTTACAGGATGGAAGCATGTTCAATAACTCAGACTTTCTGATATGCAGATCATGCTTCTGGTGTGCATCAGCTATTGCCAACAAGAGCATGGTCATTAGCCAATGCCCAAATTGCAAAAGCAATCTAATCGAATCGATTCCAATTGTACTTCATGAGGATTAGTAGTACATATATTCTAGGGTAATTTGGCTTTGGCATGTTATTTTTTGCCACTATTCTTTCCACTAGATCACGCAGTTTAGGATGCTGATCTCTTGTTACAATTTTCGCATCAGAACCCCAAAGAAGTATATCTTGTCAGAGAAAGTAGAATTGACTTAGGATCATCAGCTAAACAATATGGTTATTGGTATAAAACTAATTCCGACGTATGCAAGAATCTAATAAAAGTCAAATAAAGCAATGTCAGGATTGCAAAGCCTAGATTCGCCTTGCCATAAGTCCTTTGTGTCTCTTCTTCCATGGAAGAGTCATCGAAGACTAGGCGTATTGTAGTGATTTTTGATAAAACGCCTTCCTTAACTTGGTTAAGTGACAATGTTAATCGAGGCTTAATAGCGTAATTCTCGATGTAAAGGTTGGTGAAAAGAATGGAGACAGAATTATCTCAACCGGCCGTACTGAATTGGGACAGCGTGATGCACAAGGAAGCAAGAACAAAGGACGGGAAAACTATAGGATACATCGCCGCTGAAGACGAAGAATGTATTTACGTTTTGTCTTCCAGGCACAAGGAGTACATGCTCCCAAAGTCACGGGTAATGGAGTTTGATGGATCAGTAGTCCTCATAGATTTGCAGTCTGGAAAGATAGGTCGATACAAGATGCCTTGATGACCCTGGCATCCGCTTGTCCCCCACTTTTTACATTCTTGTGATGCTTACATTGCTTTTGCAATCTAAGAGTTTCATCTATCTCTTTGACTTAGTAGTACATTTTTGATTATATACTCTAAAGCATGGGGTCTCCTCCGGTGATAAAAAAAGACAAATGTGTATTATCAGTCAGATAGTGATAGCATGTGGCAAAACCTTCTCCTCAATATGTGGGGTTGTATCCCTGAACTTTCAAATGATTGCCAAGACATGACGAATGCTTCGAGCACTTACCTTGGGATTGTGATTGGGGCAATCATCGGTGGAATAATCAGTTGGTGGATCTACTACAGGCAAAAGAAAACCTCTGAAAAGCAAGATCTTACCCTTATCCGCATAAAAGAGCTCAACGAGCGTCATGATAGAGTTCTAAAAAGACTAGAACAATCAGATGTGCGGCATGATTCAACTCTAAATGCAATATTGGAACTAGACAAGAAAATAGAGCATATCATTGAAAGGCAAGATAAGCTGCACGAATCGGTTCAAAATAGCAGAGCATCAAGGCATCGTGACAATGATACTAGTGAAGAATAGTAACGAAGCTTTGCAGTTCTAAAAACATCTGATGATATGAAGCTATATGTTTTGTCTTGTTTAGATTATCTGGATATCGTAATTCTTTGGCTGACGTATTC
>JALZGI010000516.1 GCA_030861105.1 Thermoproteota archaeon | reverse complement strand
CCCATGCTGCTCCTATTATGACCACGTATTTCATATGCTATTACTCTAAATCCTTTTTTCAAAATGAATTGGATTTCATGTTCCCAAATGTGTATATTCCCTCCTATTGGATGGATTAGAATTATGGGATACATGTTCTCATTGCCAAAAGTTTCATAGTATATTTTAGATGCATCCTTCGATTCGATATAGGGCAATTAGAATATCTTTTAAAGACTCTTTACGAAGATTAAATATCTTTCAGTTTAGATACTAATGTTAGAAATAGCAGTCGCTCATAAGTAGTCATCTCCATTTCCTTGGAGGCATATTTGTTCTGTCTCCGTATACCATACTTGACGCCTGCGGCCTTTCTTGCCCTGAAACCATGCTACATCTAGTATCCACAGTATATAGGAATAGCCATAACTAACCATATGATCTTTATACCTATTGATTCAGTAGAGCAAACCGCTGCCAGTAAATAGAATTAAAACAAGGTCATCATTCATTGTGGTCAAAAGATTCATCCTCTTAAAATTACATCAGGCATTAAATGGATCTCCGATTTGAAACCGACGTTGTGTTTATTCGCGGGATCATTGATCCTGATATCGTTAGCAATAGTCTCGTCTTCCGTTTCTATAATAGCTATACCGTATACACCTTTGGGATCCGAAACAGGCCCATAAACTACAGCGATTCTTCTGTCAACTAAGTTTTTCCAATAATTAAAGTGTTCTTGTATTAGTTCTCCTTCTGCATCTGTCATCTCCTCAGGGAATGTTGGTCGTGGAGGGATAAGTTTATACAAAAAATACACCATGCATTCCAATCATCCTAACTTGAAATTATTCTTTTTGATTGATAATTGATACAGCTTCGGTTATTTGAATAGAGCAAACCACAGGTTGATCATTTCTCATTGCACTAGGTGCTGATCCAGTAGCAGCTGAACTGATAAGTGCTAACACATGAGGATTCTCGTCTGATGACAATCTCCCTTGGCGGACACAAATCATAATATTCCAATCAAAATGATTGTAGGTACAGATTAACTATTAGCATCATTATTATTTTTCTCCCTTAATATCTGTCAATTCGTAATGATGCATTTCCTCAATGTTGTTGAAAAACGGGCGTACTGTTTCTAAGAATGTTTGGAATTCTTGACTTTCACGAAATCCCTTCAGGTGACCTTCCTGTGAATCCCATTCAATTCTAAGAATGTAGTTGTCTGGTTCTTCGACACAATGAGACAGTTCATATTTTAGACAGTGAGGTGTTGTTGTAAGAGACTCAGCGGCTCTCTTGTATGCTTCCTCAAATTTCCCTCTATGTTCATTTTCGATATTGTAGCGGATATATTCTAATATCATAAAATCATCCCCTACCTCCAAATGATTCTATTAATACAAATTTGGGGATATTTCTTCTCATAATGTAAACTATTGTATACAGCCAACTAATATCTTGAACGTATACAGTTGCTATCAATGTAAACTTATATTGTATCATAAAGTAAATCAATTGATTTTGATTGGTTAATAAACATGGTAATGGTAAGACTGTATTGAGGTGTGAATGAACATGACCAATACTGAAGGGAAGAAAATAAGCCAACCAAAAATCACAGCTCAAGATTCAAATGCAGAATATGTCTACATAATTGAAGATAAAGAGGTTTGGTTTATCGACTATATTGTAGGAATCGCATTTAAGACACCTGTAGAATTTAGGACTATAAACAGATATGGCATCGGCCTACTGGAATCAGGAAGATCCTATACTGAACTTTATGATATCAAAGATTTTCAAGATTATGTGGAAGAGAAGGTCGGCCAAGAAATTGATATAGAGTCCTCAATAGATCCTGTAACAAAGCTAGAGAAAGAGGATATGAGGATAGTATTCAACCCTCCTATGAAAAAGGTGTCTAGGTAAAAGAGATAGTCAGATGAAATAATCTAGCTGAACCCACTTACCTGCAGGGTTCAAATCCTACTGACCCAACTGAGTACATGGATTCAAATACATGAGTTCGTTATTTCAACCTTGTACTTCTGAAAATGAGGGCGTTTTCATAAATGCCTGTATTATACATTTAAGGAATGATTTCCTCCACAAAGACAGAATACCTTATTGGTTATTGGTTACAGATAACGCTCATATCTCCTACAATACTTCTTGCCAGCCAGATAATGTGACTGGCCTGCTATCATTTTAGAGTATATTTTCACACATATATTACGACAAACCATGAGGAGCTAGCATAAATGTTGCTAGCAATATAAGTAATGACTATTGACGTAGAGAGGGAAAGGAGGAGCTGATCTTTCCTAAATCTACAGAATTGGTATTCTTAGTTGTATCTAAAATATATCTTGTTTTTTCGTCTTTGCTACTAAGTAAGGCAACTGGCATAAAACTAGTATTATGAGCAATGCCAAATCGGCCTTTTTGGTCTACTGCAATTATTCCCCCGGTATTATTTCCAAATCTTTCAGTTAATTGTGTAATTGATCTTTTGCTAGATAAAAGTGCATTATTATATTGCATCTGGTCACATGCATATTTACACATGCAGGTTCTCATGATGTATTCCCCCTTGCCTGTGGCACAAGCAGCACCTGATCTGTTGTCAGCATAGAAACCAGCTCCTATAACTGCCGAATCTCCTATTCTACCAGGCATCTTCAGCCATCTGCCACCCGTAGATACAGCTGAGGCCACATTCCCATCTTTATCAATTGCAACAGCCCCTACAGTTCCAAAATGATGGGTTTCTTTCTTCAACATGTATAACAAGTCGTTATTCTTCTTCCATCTATTTTTCATTTTTCTTTTAGCGTCCCTGTATTTGTTTAATGTTTGTTGGCTAGGACGAATCCGTTTAACGTCCATATTCAAGAGCTTAGCAAGCCTGATTGCACCTTCAGACACTATCATTGCATGATCGGTACGTTTCATTACTTGTTTTGCTAACTTTATTGGATTGCGAACTCCGCTAACCATCCCCACTGAGCCAGCTGATAAATCTCTTCCATCCATGATGGAGGCATCCATCTCTATCTTTTTATCGATCGTAAGACATGCACCCATTCCTGCATTGAAGATGCCGCTGTCCTCCATGACTGAAACAGATGCTTCAACTGAATCTATTGCGCTATTACCCTGTTTTAAAGCATCAAAACCATATGATATCGAAGATCTAAGAAACTTTTCTATTTTATCCTCCCTTTCAGATGATTTATGTATTCTTCTGTTTGTCTCAGTTCCCCCATGTATTAATATACCAAAGTGAGAAGCTTTGTATCCTGATTTGTTCATTTGAATCAATCACTTACCTTAGTGGAGTTGGAGATAAGATTATCACTTGGGTCAAATATTTCGAAGATGTAGAATTTAAATTTAGAGATTGAGGGCAAATGGTAAAGAGGATCAATGTGTGACGATGCAATGTTTGTGATGGCTTTCCCCGATATACTTTTGTCTCCCAAGAGACCTCTCACATACATAATTATGGACTATGCTTATGATATGCTATATCAATAACAAAACTAAATGATAAAGATTTTTGATGATCGTTCATTTCACACGTTAGACTATTGTCGTGGTTCCAAATCTAATGTTGAGTTGGGACGAGTAAGGCCATTATCATCAACTATTTGAGCCGTAAGATGCACCAAGTTATCTTCTGGGTTCTTTTGAATTTCCACATGACCAAAGTTGAATATCCCGCCTTCCTCATATAATATCGTTGGATTAAATGTATTATCCAATTTAGGAATAGGAGCGCCCCCAGGTGTACCAAATCTAAATGCACTAAGAGGGCCAGAAATAAGCTCGTAGAATGTTAATTTGTCCCCATCGTTATTAGCATCTATATCATACAGTATATTGGCTGGAAAATGGACATCTGTTGTTACAAATACGATGTTTTCGATGTTACGGTCATCTAGAAATCTCAACAATTGTTGTAGTTCTCTCTCAAAACCAGTCTCAGATGAAAAGTTTGTTTCGTTTCCGTTGGCCCAGCCATCTCTTCCTAGAATGGATGCATTGGCCCCAGAAGGAACCGAGATAGTTATATCACTGCTTATAATTTTCCAAATTGCTGATGAATTCATTAGGCCCGTCTTTAACCACTCAATCTGCTCACTTCCAAGCATGGTCTTATTGTTCACAGGTGAATCAGCTATACTATTAGGACTACGATATGACCGTCCATCCAAAATGAAAAGATCAAGATTAGGCCCCCAGCTAAATGACCTATAAATACGATTTTTATCATCTGGATTTCTATCTATGGGTGAGTAATTGAAAAAAGCTTTTCTACCTTCACTTACAATATTGGGATATCCTTCTCTATATTTATTAAATAAATTCCAATAAGGCCACAAAGCTCCAAAGTCATTGATTACTTCATGATCATCCCATTGAGAATACATTGAAGTATTTTGAAGAAAGCCTTGGAGATATGGGTCTGCTCTATTGTACTGCCAATGCTTTAGGTAAATGTTACGCACTTGTTCTGTACTAGTCCAATTAACTTCAGGATCTGCTATTCCAGAAAAATTGCCTTGGATGTTTTTCCAGTCGTCAGAGGGACCCTGTACAGGACACTTATCTCCAGCATATATCATATCACCATTTGCAATAAAAAAATCAGGTGACTTCTCTTTCATCTTTTCAAAGATATAATATCCTCCTTTATCGGCCTGACGACAATGTTTCTGGCCTCCAAGATCAGCTGCGAAAATAAATGATATTGGCCTATTGTCTGATAAGGAAGGGTTCGGAGAAGTTATGAAAGATCCTGTTAGGATATTTGAAGTTAAGGAAGTAATTTTATTTGCTTGAAATAATGGAGGGGGGGAAAACCATACTCGATAATAATAAAGAGTATCGGGGCTAAGTCCCTCAAGCTTTACATGGGAAGTATAGTCAGTTGTTTGATTACTCAAGGCTGTTGCGTTGGCTGACTTTGGTTGAGGGAAGTTCGGACTGGTATCATATTCTATATGCATTTGAGCCTCTCGATTACTACGTGACCATATCACAGCGCTGTCATTTGTAACATCTCCGCTTGCAATACCATGACTTATGACTAAGCTATCATTATTATTTTTTGTAGTAGCAAAGACTGAATAATCTGACAACGATAAAGTGCTGCAGTTGTTGATATAATAAACAGGAATGCTAATAACAACCATAAAAAGTAATGCTTTTGTTGCAAAGAAAAGCATTAGCGTTGTATATTCTCTGTTCTATATAAGGATCTAGTTCCATTACCATTTCTTTCAATAGATAACGTTCCGATCCAATCAAAAAGACCGGTGATATATCAAAAATGCAGTTTTACAAATACTTGTCCTTGGTCTGCAAAATAAAAAATTCAAATAATCACTTCCTCGCTGAGATTGGAGTTTCAGAGAAGCAGAAAATTTCTAATAAGTGATTTTGAACTGCGTAAGAATAGTGAAGAGATAAATTAGAATCGTTATTGCAACCATCTCCAAGGCTTACTGTAGGCATACTTCGATGTAATACTTACTAGAAATATGGTGAAGAGCAAAAAGAACAAGAAACAAACACCAAGGCGTTCTAATCTTGAAACTCTTTAGTAGCAGAACAGTATAGGCGTTTGCACACATGAAGTTCGGATTGTTCTTATCCGAAGGTTGGTGAATGTCCTAAAAGAGATATCTCTATATCGTATGGGAGCAGAAAAAGAAGGCATTAATTCTGTTTTGGATATGAGATAGCTAGGAAAAAACATGAGTTTATGCCTGAAGAACGCTAGGGGAGTATATTGAGATCAACTGCTTTCATAACAGTTAATTCGTTATTCCCACTCCCTAGCATTAGTGTATATCTTCCAGAATGAATATCTTGAGAGGCTGTCAAAATATATGATATAGTTTTCTGTTCACCGTTATCTAAAGTAAATGATTCCTCACTGAACTGACCTGTTAATCCTGTTCCATTTAATGATCCGTTTTCACTTATTGTTGCTGAATCCTGCATTATCCAAAGATTATTTCTATAAACTGGTGCACTACCTACCCTGTCCACCGTTACCCTTATTTCTATGCTGGTTCCAGGTCTTAATGCTACAGTCTCTTTATCGACTTCTATATCAATAGGAGTTGTCTGAGTGTCATTTACATATCCAATCTTGTTTTCACTCCATTCACTAAACCATATTGAGTTATTGTTGTTTGCTGAAAACTGTAATGCATTAGCTATTCCACATATTTCATTTTCTTCACAGACTCCAAATAATTTGTTTTGGCTGGGAATCCAATATTCTACCAGTTTTTCTTGTAGCGGATAAAACTTGGCAATCTTGTTTCCTGTATGCTCGTTAAACCATAAAGTATTGCTGTTTCCTTTCTGTATCCAGTAGGGCAGGGTATAAGAGCTCTCAATTAGCGGATCGGTAGTCCCAAACTCTCCACCAACAATTCTGTTGTCAAGTTTCGACGTCACATATTTTTTAACCCCGCCATTGTTTGGGTCAAGTTTAAAGAAAATACTTGTTCCATGGTCAGTTATCCACAGATTTCCATCTGCATCATCCGTAATACCTACTGGCGACGTCAGATCGGGGGGCAGAGGAAAGACTTTTGTAAAATTTTTGGACTCTGAATTGTAGCCAAGTATCTGGCCTTTATTACCAAATGACAACATCGATATCCATACAGTTTTGTTTTGAATAAATACGGATCCTATTGAGAGAGTAGCTTTCTCCTG
>JALZGI010000507.1 GCA_030861105.1 Thermoproteota archaeon | reverse complement strand
GGTATATACAGAGAGAAAAAAATTGAAGGAGAAGTAATGGCAAAACGATTCAATACGAATTAGTTCTAACATATGGGCACAGATTGCAGTGTCGAAATAATTTTCGCTTCTACGTCCTTCCAAGATTGTAAATATTAATTGCTCGCTCTACATTGGATATGGACACTATGCCGTCGCCATGTTCTCCTGTTCTGGCTGTTTCCACGATCGTCTGAACAATATCCTCCACTTGCGAATCCAAAGCAACAATTTCGAACTTGACTCTTGGTATAAGGTCATAAGCAACGGGCATACCCCTCCATTGCAAATGGAGTTCCCGCTGCTTACTCCATCCTGAAACATCAGATACAGTCATTCCTGAAACACCCAGCTGTCTGAGACGATCCTTTACGTCGCCCATTAGCTCGGTTCGGATAATTGCTTCTATTTTCTTCAAAGACTGTTGATATTATATATAGTTCCCAGTATATTCAAACTTATTGTTGCTACTGTTTACATACTTGCAAGCAAATTGCTATTGCCTTTAATCCTTAACTGCCAACATGCGTTTATATTAATAGCTAACAGCTATGACTCGTTGCACTTCCACGACAGGCTCCTAACAGCATATGACGTTTATTAACAACTTTGCATGATAGGAGTCAGAAGTCAGTAAAATGGAGGGTGAAGCTCGTTTACATAACGTGTGCAAGAGAATAGTGGAGCTTGACGACAAAATAAGATTTGCAGGCATACCTAATAAATTTGGTAAACAAATAGTCGTAGAGTATAGAAAGGGTTTAGAACCTCTTTTGACCGATACCGAATCAGAGCTGTATGCTATCGAAACGGTCATAAGAATGAACACTAGGAGAGATTTTGAATCAAAACTCGGCAAGCCAATATACTCATTTACGTTATACGAAAAGCTTAAACGAGTTACAATACCACTGGACTCTATGGACTATCCCATTCTTATGGTATCATTTGATATAGATGCCGATCATGAAGCCATAATCTTGAAAGATATTATACCTTTTGTGAAAAAAGAACTAGCATAATGCCCTTGTAAAAACAGGATCTTGGGTAGTGAACATTTGACCAGATGTCATATTCGTCCTTTTATTGCTATACTTAGGTACTAATTTTCTACAAATAACTAAGCAATAATCTTCTTTTGATCTTGGAGTTACCTCTCATCTACTTTTAATCGGATGCATACATGACAAATAAGTGACCTAAGATTGCTACCAAATACGCATATCATGAATTTACACATCAGCTGCACACCAAAGGTAGTAGAATCTAACCCATTCTGTTTATGAATGAACCTTCTTCATGCCTTAGCATTATTAGACGCTTGCTCTCATATTATTTGGTGCAAGCTGTCTTTGACGGAGAGACTTTCTCCTCTATAGCATTAGCAACAAAACAAGCTCTTCTGATTGCTCATATGAACGGATCGCTTTGGCTACGCAGATACCCGGCCTCCTTGATCTTTACGGCGATGATCCCATTCTCGTTTTTGTTCATAGTATTTGTCATCGGTGGAGGTCAATATACCTATTTAGCGCTTGCGGGAAGCCTTATAGCTGCCGCTGCTAGTTATGGTTTGGCTACTGGTAACAATATCATAAACTGGAAAGTGGAATACAAACTGCAGGATATTTTTGTGTCCTCTCCTGTTTCACCTTTTACCTACATGGCGGGTATTGCACTAGCAGAACTATTATTCGGTTTGCCTGCCTTTCTAGTGCTCGCAGCGCTGGTAGTTATATTTAGCAGCAACCTGTTGCTCAGTACAGTGATGGTATTAGTTACTATTGTTCTTGTCTGGGCCTGTACTTCTAGCATTGGATATTTTATATCTACTCGCTCTACTCACCCCAGATTTGTTGAATCTTTGATGGCCTTTCTCAGAATAGCGGTCGTTGTCTTGCCCCCCGTATTTTATCCACTTAATATAGTGCCAATAGAAGGGTTGCACTATTTGGCATATGCTATTCCAACTACCCACGCGTCACTCATATTACAACATGCAATGGGAACTCCCCATGATTTGGGGGATGGTTGGTCTCTTGAGATTGGATTTGCAGTAATTGGAGCATATATGATAGGGTTTGTCCTGTTAGCCGAATCAAAGGCAGTATGGCGAGAAAACTGAAAACTCTTTATTTCACGATTTGACTGAAAGATTTGACATTAAATAATGATGAGGACGACATCTGCAATACATAACAGACAGCTTTTTTTAGATTAACCAGATGACTCGTTTGCTAGACAAAAAGAAAATATGCCACAATCCAGTGACGATGTAAAATCATATAACATACGTACTTTTTAATCTTTGAATTGGAATACGCCACTGTTTCTCATCATACTAGCAATTCGTTTCAATGTGTTTCCAGCGGATTCACAAGAGATGTTTTGACCTGTATATCCACAAAACTCGGGATCAATGGTACTACTTTTCGAACCAGCTTTTGCTTGGTTTTGTTGCTTTCCTCGAAATAGTCCCGTGATAATCTCCTTTATGAGTGGCCATAGTGCTTTTCTTGCTCCATACGCACCATTTCTGTTAATTAACCAGAACATCTTGGTGGCGTCATAGCCAGGAGGAAAGACAATCCTTTTAGCCTCGAGGGCCCTGTTTGAGTAGTAATGACCTGCTGTGTTTACCCAGCCCCGAGAAAGGATATTTACTGTCTTTGCAAATTCTGTACATGAAGAACATTTATCGTCATAAATGAGCATAGGTCTTGAAAACATATGCGAAGGTTTCATCCACTATTACCTGACGCAGATTCCATTCTTAATGATTAGGATCGGCCCCGCTAATTCCTGTCGGAGCAATATTACAGCGAGCGGGTCTGTGATAGATTTTTCCAGACATACAACTTATAATATAAATTAGTTCTTATTTGCTTTACTCTTGCACGTTTTAACTTTTGAAATGATAAAGATGGCATCAATATAACAGTGAACCAATACACAGACCCTAATCTTGTCACGGCAATATAGATATAGCAGTGGTGGCTAGCTTCCTGGATTGAGAGTCAATATATCTTTGTTCGTTGGATTATTAGCTATTATACTTTCTATCAAAGAAATAGGATAATGACAACTGAGACTATCGGAATAGCAGATGTCCTAAGAGTATTACTTATAACTGTTTTTGTTGGCGGCACTACATTCGTTGGCATTTTGATTTCGAGAAAAATAAACTTCTCAGAAGATCAAATACTAGCGATCACGGCATTTGGGGCAGGCATTCTCGTCTCGGCAGCAATTTTTTCTATGGTTATAGAGGCAGAAAGGACTATTGGGATCATAGCGACGCTTTTCGCATTTATGGGAGGAGCTATAATATTTGCAATTGCAGATCTCATTGCAGAAAATAGAGGAGGCGGAGCAGGAATTCTCCTTGGAATAGGGCTGGATTCAATACCGGAATCATTGGCTATTGGTGCTGCCATTGCTTCTGGTCCATATCTTGCTCTATCTTTACTAATAGGTATACAAAATGTTTCTGAAGGAATTGCTTCTTATAAAGAGATGATTACAGGCAAAACCGCTTTTAGCGATAATCCAAAGAAAGTGTTTGCCGCAACCGCAGTGGTTTCCACAATTCCTGTCATCTTGGGACTAGTTGGTCTGTTTTACCTCGCTGGAATGAATGAGCCAATTGCCTATATATTAGCCATATCTGCGGGTGGTATCTTCTATAT
>JALZGI010000490.1 GCA_030861105.1 Thermoproteota archaeon | reverse complement strand
AGCGATAAAAGATTAAAGAAAATACTATCAAGTATATAGGGGAAGGCTTATCGTATTTGTAGCAGAATGACAATTATTGATGGAGATTATCGAACATCCATAGTAACTATTGTCAAGAGTTAATCCCTCTTGCAAAAAACTACCTGGATAAAGGTGTAGTGAACCCACTCACCGGCGTCTAAAGAAAGTAATAATAACTGCATATATGGTATAATTATGAAAAAAGTACGTCCTTCTCTAACATGATTCAATATTTCTCTTCAAGTCAAGCAAAGCTCAAAACAATTCTCATTCTACCATTACTTGTTACTTTTTTTGATTAGTTTTAGTTTTAAATCCACTCATTTGGTGGGCTTAATGATAGTTAAATAGAAAATCCATATGATAGAAGGCAAAATGAATAGTACGAATCAGGATTATTGCTTAAGGTTTATCCATTTACATTATGTCAGTTGATATGATAAAAGGAGGATTCGTAAAATATGTTTTGATCATATTGACAGTCTATTCAGATATTTTGCGCCCAGATTTGTGACAACGACAAAACTATATGACTTCGGGCTACAATGATATTCTTTGGATCCTGTCCGTAATATTGTGGACTACTGGTATAACTTCAATAATTCTGCTTATTAAGAAAAGAAGAAGAACAAAAGATTGATGACTAATACCCAGAGGGAATAGATTATTAATTATAAGCGGTAAACAGTGTAGCCTCATTTGAATTAGAGGCACAACTCCTATCAGATTAGTAATATAGTCGATTATTAGATGATCGGACAAGTCCGAAGTCTTCCTTCTTATGGATCCTTACAACCCCCGCGACCACGGGGTATGGCAGATTGAGCTGGACGAATTCCCATATAATATTCTGGTAGAGCGAGCTGATTTTATTTTATAGAGTTGGGATATGACTCATCCATGAGAGGAGTCGCCAAGAGGAGAAACGACATATTTCCACTTAGATTTATTGGCCCCGAACATGTTAAGTACCTTATCTTAGGTCAGAAGTCAAATCGAGATAACATGCTGTACGGTATATTTAGGTGAAGTTCCTCTCCGTCACATGAGTCGACTTTGGATTTTGGTATCATATGTTGATGAGCGACGTATTCTCCATGTAATATTATTATATTATCCCTGTATTCAGCAATGACATTTCCACACACAATACTGTCACTAGCCCTGACCGCTTTTTTGGTTTTTATAATTTCATTCCAATCAGATATCGGTGAGTTTTTTGTCATATCATATATCCTCCGTTTAATGTTAATCCAGTCATCCCGCGCTGATATTTATTGAATTATTAGGTTTTCTAGTGCATTTAATTCTACTTTATACTTAGGTAAGAAAGTAAGTATCAAATACAATCTTAGTTAATCGGCTTACAAAATTTTCTCATATCGTATCATCAACCTAGAGCAAATAATTGGCTCAACAGATAGCACAAAGTTCTGAATCTTGTCGACCAACATTAACGATTTTGACCCAAGCGGATGCAGTGGATTATAGTACCAGAAAGACACTTACTGGGAGCAATTAATATACTAAAAACCCAAATCTTCTTAAAACTCACCGGCATTAAGGTTGGCAGAAAATACCACAACCCGACATCAGGGCAGCAGTACAATTAATTTTTCTATTTTATGAAAAAAGCCTATTTGATAGATCCAAATAATTATGGCAGTATGGACTAAAGAGGTTATATTCTCATTAGTTTGCCAAGTTTATCTACTCAGACTTATTGATCTTATTTCCTAAACTGAATGGTGCTAAGATGATCATTATCATGCAGTACATACAATACTGTTGCGGCCAATTCATCGGATTATTTCAGCAATTAATCTTTCTGTGTTCATGCAAGATCTTCATCCATGTTTAGAATTCTCTCATTCTCAAATCAGATCCGTTTTGATTAATGGCTCAGACGCACTTATGATGACTAATTCCCGCTTATCATCCTTCAATTAGTCTTTTCCAACATCTGCTTGAATAATTACAACGCTCACTTTTAGCTAGAAGTTACCGTATCATTTTCAGAATAGAAAAGGTCTTTATTCTTGTATAACCCTTACAATATACGGGGACAATTATTAGACATGACATCATCATTACCGACCACAAAGTCGGCAGGCAATACAGCAACAAAGAGTAGGAACACAGCAACTGGATTTATAAAGGCAATAGAATCAGGGTCAAAGCACCTTATTGTAAAGAGGTTTACTCTTAGATATCCTGAACAGAAGCTCAAGCTTACAGGCGACGGTTATCAATTTGATCCTAAACGTGGAGTTGGTATAGCGGGATATAGAGGAAGACATATTCTATTCCATGATAAGTGTACAGGATGTCAGTTATGCGCTATTGCATGTGAAGGCATAGCAGAAGCAATAGGTATGGTAAAAGTAAATGAGGAATGGAAACAGAATAAGAAATCCATTATGCCACAAATTGACTATGGAAAGTGTGTATTTTGTGGACTATGTGTAGACGCATGTCCATTTTATGCACTGTACATGACAAATGATTATGAGCTGTCGTCTTTTACTAAAGAGCATTTAATTTACACTCCATCACAACTAGCAATTAAGCCAAAATATGATGGCAACGTAGAATTGAAGGTTGATAAG
>JALZGI010000432.1 GCA_030861105.1 Thermoproteota archaeon | reverse complement strand
GTATAGATATTATGAGTATTTGAATCTAATAAACTCCATACTACGAATTATTGTTGCCCAGCTCTCATGGACTGCCAACCAACAGTAGGCTGTTTTCCGGCTTACCCCGGTAAATTAGTCTCGTGATATCTATGGATAGAATTTAGGGTGGGTAGAATTCAGCGTCAGTCTTGCCATCTTTGCTACAATACCATATTCTCTTATTACATGACGTAGGCCTCCAGACAATTATTAGAAGCATAATCAATGTTTTTTTGGCAACTTTGTAACATGAAGTTATCGCTAAGATCATGAGATGCTTTCATCTATCGGATAATTAGGATGCAGTCCGAAAGACCCAATTAAGATGTAATCTATAGTAAATAAGTTCTATAAATAAAACGATGGCTTATCTAAACAAATACTTTTAAACCATAATGCCGATATAAGAATATGACAGACATCGCCAAGAATATTAAAAATAAAGCACAGGATTTTGAAGCGAAGATGAAGACTGAAAGAGAACATGCGGAAGGTAAACCTAGCTCTGAAACTATAAACAAAGCTAAAGTAAAGGTAAGAGATGCTTTGACTTAGAGACGCAAGTACCTAAATAATTCAATTTTTATTTCTATGCAGAGCTTATGTTTACATAACTCCTCAGTACGTGTACTTCGACAGCAGATTGACTTGTGGCAAATGTGTCCTAATGCAAACAATATCTTATAGTTAAAAACCTACAGTTCAGTATAAAGGATCTATTTTTTCTTACAAAAGCTGTAATAGTTTAGCTGCATAATCTGCAGCAAATGTCCTTGTATGTTACCATCATGTCACTTAACTGAATGAGGTCGCCTGCTAACTATAGTATACCTCATAGATAATTAGAGCTAATACGTTTTACCATATAGTTTTACCATATAGTAATTAATGATGCTATTTCTGCTGTTGCTGCTGCTGACGCTGTTGTAGGACTTGTTGTAACTGTTGTAACAAGGGCTGTAACTGTTGTATCAGAGGCTGTTGTTGTGGCAATTGTTGTGAGGGCTGGGTCAATGGTTGTTGCAACTGCTGGAGAGGTTGTTGTGGTTGCAATTGTGATAATTGCATTAGCTGCTGCAGTATAGGTTGCAGTTGCTGTGCCTGTTGTGATAGTTGTTGCAGCTGTTGCAATAGTTGCTGTGCTTGTTCTGATAATTGCTCCTTGTATACCGGCTGAAGTGTTTGCCGCAGCTGTTGTAGCTGTTGCTGTAGCTGTTGTTGTATCTCTTGTACTCCTTGAAGTTGCGTGCCCATCTCGCCGGCTTCTTTCGCTTCTTGTTCCTTCTTACTTCCTTCTTTCGCTTCTTGTTCCTTCTTACTTTCTTCTTTCGCTTCTTTTTTCCGCGCCATTATTATCTCTAGTAAATGCGTTCATTGAAGATAAAGATTTCTGCTTCTTTCAGTTCTCTGCAAAGTGCTGAAAGCAAAAACATATAGTGCTTATACCTAAAAGCACTAAATCTATTCCTATAATTCAGATTAGAAAATTTCAATAACAGTTTTTTAGCTAGAGCTCTTCCACGGAAAAGCTTAAGTGAGAACAACAGTACTGGAATTCAGTATATCTATAATGGATCTGACCATTGTCAAATAACAAAATAGCAAATTTTTAAAACCTTTAGTAAAAAGGATGACATCATTTAAACATTTAGTCGTTTTGACATCTTACCTAACTCCGACTTAATATCAGCCTCTCTCTTATTATATGTCTCTTTATCAATAGTACCTGTTGTATAATCGATTGCGAGTTGAGACAATTGTGATTTAAAGTGCCGTTCCCTTTGACGTAATTCCCTCATGCGTGTCTCCTCGTTAATCTCCTGTGTAACACCCTCTAGTGCCAGCTTTAGTATGAATAGCTCTATTAGTACCATAGATAGTACTTTATCACCAAACCTATTATATCCTTCTTTTATCTTCCCAAACCTGTTTCTATTGCTTTCCTTCTAAAAACGAATATGGCGCCCAAGGACCACTCATGTGGAAGATTAAACCTACACTACCATATGCTTCTTTAAGTTCCTGAAACTTTGATTTAAATGCTGTAGCATTGTTTTGATTTACTAGATACGCCGCATTTAGAATAATCTGTTCTATATCTGCTTTCAATAGACTAGATTCCTCCGATAATTGCACTACCTGTTGATGAATTTCATATGCTAACTTTTCTATTTTTTTCGATACCCCGTTTTTAATGGCATCCTCAAGGTTTAATTTCAGTAAATAAGTAGATCCCGAACTGTTGGCAGATAAGGAAGAAATACTATCCTTTATTTTCTTAATTTCCTTAGACTCCGCTTCAACCAATTCCTTGAGCTTTTCTCTAGTGATATCCGTTATAAGGACCTTTAATCCAAATTCATCCTTGCCACTGAGTTTACTGAGCTTTGACTTGTATTCGTTATAGGATTTTGAAAGCAGGTCTGTAACTTCCTCTTGGTTTCTAAGGATTGTTCCAAACCGAACTGGTAGTATAGTTGTTCCCGCTTTCTTTCGAGTATTTTCGACGACTTTTTGATGGGATATTACATCATCCATGTTTGCTTTTAGTTGCTCTAGAGGAAAATTGCTGACTACAGCACTTAGGTCCTTGTATCCTATTTCATATATTTGTTGATTTCTTATTCCTAGATCTTCAGGCTCACTTTTTTTTGCCTTTAGTGCTTTTGTTTCAGTTTTGCCCGTAACACAGTAAATATATAATCCAACGTTACTAGTCATCAGCAACGATCACCCTCCCAATTATATCTGCCATCAGGCAATATCAAATATAAAATTACCTGCAAAATCATCTTTTATCTTCTCTCTCTAGTTTTAGAAGAAAGCATTGCAAGTAAATTTAATACCACTAGATCTATGTCAGCCACAGAGATGACAATTTCGCCAGCAATTACTGTTTGTTTGTTGATTAACTTATCAAGTATGTCTACAAGGGCTGAGGATGATAATGACTGTTTACCACCTAAATCATCTATGTCACCTTCTCTATCTCCTAGCGAGGCTACAGGAAGATTTAACTCTTCATATTTGAACCCAAATTGTGTAACCACATCATGAAGGGTCTGCCTCATGTTGATAAACGCCAATCCAAGGCGCTCCAATTCATCAGGTGCAAGGGTTCCAGAAATAACTTTACGCTGTGCCTGCCTTTCGAGAAGGTCCACTAGCACCTTAACAATGGTCAAAACCAGTTTAGCTATACCATTTTGAAGTTCTTCGCTGTTAGCAGGCTGGTTTTTTTTGGTAACGCTTATTTGCTTCTGTTTATGCCTACCAAGACGCTTCGACCCGGCTTGCTTTTCTTCTTTTGATATTGCTAATCTACTCAACTATCTTCACCCTATTTCCTGTTTTTGTCGTATGTTTTTTATTTTTATTTTTATTACTCTGTTCCTTGACTTGTAGTCTTTTACTACTATCTTGCCATTTTTCCCATGGAAGCTC
>JALZGI010000418.1 GCA_030861105.1 Thermoproteota archaeon | reverse complement strand
ATCGCCCGCCTCCTCAACGTGCACCGGCTGACGGTCAGAAATTATATTCTCACCCGCAAGTTACAGAAGCCAATCTCTGAGAAATTGTAGTGTACGATCCAATTTCTTAGCGGCCATATTTGGCTCCTGCATATGGGTGTTGTCAAAGCACCAGTGTGCAGGTTCTTTAAAAGAGCAGAGTCGCATTTTCAAGTGGTGAAGCGGTGAGAGATTGCCTGTGCTAAATTAGCCTCTACAGTATGGTTTAGCCGTTGAAGTATGTTTGCGAGTAATTGCCAGTATGTGGGTTGATCGGGTTTAAGGACGATAGCAGGAATAAGTTGTTCGATTGCAGTTTCATAATTGCCGGTCTGGGCATATAAAAGACTAAGTTCATAGAAAATGGGGTCAGCAGCATAATATGTATTGAGCAAACTTGTCAGGTGAGCGATAGCCTGTTCGCTCTCATTTCGCTTGATTCGAGTATACGCCTCCTGAATTCCCTCTGTCACTTCCCGCATGGAGAGCGTTGTATGTGCGGTGAGGACTGCGTCTGCAATTTCAGCGTCGGTGTAAGAAGCATTCTCTGGACGAACACGGAACATCTGCGGCATCTGATATTCACCACGGACAACAGTCTCCTGCTCTTTTTGAGAAACAACTCCGTGGGTGCTTAGAAAGTTGCGAAGCTCATCTACACCTAGAAGATCGGAGACTTCAAATGGAGCGGTTCGGAGCGATGCTGCATTATTGCGGCGACCGGACACCATCATCCATGGAACGGCTAACCTCCAAGATATGCGGCTCCACTCAGTTGGGAGAATATTAGTATGACCTGCGACATATGTGCGTAACTGGGCTGGAACGAGTAAGCGTTCACGGTAGAATCGCTCTGTCCCGTCACCTAGTTGGTCAAATGCTGAGGCAACATCTTGTATGTAAGGTAGAAAATCCTCGTATGATGGCTCCCTGATCCACTCTGAGTACACTGCACCAGCATCAGCACGCATTTCTTCGAATTGAGAAAGCATTGCCTTTAATGCCAATGGAATATCTTTCATTGTTCCTTTAATAATTGATTCTACTATCCATATCATTCCGAAGATAACGCACTGACCTGTGATCCATTCATCCAAGCTTTTCGATTCACGAAGTTGGTCAATTGTGGTGAGGCAACGCTCAATCAGTGATGAGACGATAGCCCCAGCAGCCTGGCTCAAACCCCGCTGCTGTATCCAAGTGAATGTTACGTATTCACCATGCCAAGCGGCGCTATTAGAGGGAACTCCGTTTGGAAAGCAACGTCTTACAAACTCCTCGTCGGATTCCACATTCGAACGACCAAGTAATAGGTCGATTACGAGGCGAGCTATGCTACCGCTATTTAAAACAAAACCATGTTGTAGGATATCGAAGATCCATATAATGGCGCTGTCTATTCCACTCTCAGCACATATCCACAAAGCTGCTCGCTTCAATAATGGAGACGTTAAATATCCCAATGACGTTTGAAGCGCCCAACTATCTGCGAGCGAAACAACTACATCACTCGGTAGCGGTCCATTGACCATTTGAGTATATCCCGCAAGTGGCAGTTGATCAGACCAACGCATTCGGTTATAGAAATATGGTATTGTTTCGCTATTGAATCGCAGCTCGGCTTCGGTCTCCAATGTCTCAAAGATTACTCGTATAGGTGCTGCTCGTCGCTTAAGGTGAGTCATAACTTGGGACTTGGATGGGTTAGCGACAATGCCAAGCCGCCCAAACATAAGCAGATCAGAGAATAGTAGATCACTAATCGGCTTCAATGCTTTTATGATACTAGCATTTGCGGTGAACATCATTTAACCTCGATGTGCTTAACTGAGATTACTATTCACGACTATCTCGCTATAAGGCCACTTTCGTGTTCTACAACAAAAAATGTGTAAATCAGCCGCCGACAAGTCCGCCAATAGTACCTATTGCACTCACAATATCGCTTCCGTGTTCTAGAACAAGTCGGTAAGCACGAATGAGCCACTGGCGCAATGAAGTCTGCCCAGTGCGGATAAAGGGTAACTTCTCCTGCTCAAGGAGAACAGCAAGATCGTCTGCGAAATCTCGACCTTTGGCTTGGGAAGTTCTCCATGCTTGATCTGCTAATGAAAAAAGTTTACGCAGACGATTACTCACCTCCGTGACTTCTTTTAAACCCTGAAGGCTTGCATATACGACATCGCTTTCAATCGTGAATCGTGCAAAGAATGCAATACCGGGAAGTGGCGGTGCTGCTTGGTTCTCGAAAAGCGCCTGCACAAGATCATAGGCGCGATGGGATGAAGTGTCGAAATCCACTCCCACTCCAATGAGCGACTTCTTGTCCAACTGTGTCGCTACTCGCGCCTCCTTATCAAGAGTAAACAGGGTCATGATATTCCGGCTGTCGGATGACAGTGTGCCTTGCTGAACATAGTCAACAATTGGCTTGTCGGCAACTGGATGGAATGCTAAGAAGGCGAAGGGGCCGTGGTGCTGCTCCTCAAGCAACTTGAGACTCTCAGGTTTTAGTAGTTCGTCGAAAGAATGTATGTTTCCAGATAGAGCCTTAGTAGCACCCGCAATTGCCTCCTCAATTTGGGTTCGAAGAGAGATAACTAGCATTGATTAGTTTCCTTTCAGTGCTAACTGGACTTTTGCAAATTTCCGCGAAAATTGCCCGTACGAACGAGTGTTCGTAGGTAGTGAGATGCGGATTATGGCTTCCAATGCCATTTAAGAACTTAAGACGACAGGTTTGAGAGGCAACAGCCAGAAAACCATTTGACACACAAAGAGTTAGGCGACAGGATTCGCTAGAATCAGCCACCGTCGGGCCTTGAGCCCTTCGTGTCAGAGATGACCAGTCAGCTGAGCCCCCTTGTAAGCCGCTATAGGAGGGTGATGCAAGCGATGACAGTCACTCATCAGAATATGGCCAGATAACGACTTCCATTCTAAGTTCCTCATAGGCGCAATGCCTTGTTCCTCAAGGCATTGCGGGTATCAGGTAGTCCAAAACGGACCATGAGCTTCCCCATGTGAAGACTCCTCTCGTCTGACGGGAATCTAACGGGTAGGGTTTTACACCGGTTGGGGAATGGGATCAAGAAGTAATGGTGGAACAGCGGAGAGCCTGGGTCAGGACATCGGGCGCAGAGGCTTGGACCTGCCTTCCTCGCCACCTCCCACCTGCTGGCTTGCCACGTCGTAGAATGACCCAAGCGCGACACCTGCTGTAGAGAGTCCTCTCAGCATCCGACTGCAGACGAAGCCGTGGCGAGCGGGGCCTGCCGACCGTTATCATACAGACACTGGTCAGCCCTCGTCACAGCATCCTTTACACTGGTGCGGAATGAAGCCGACCTTGTCTGGGAAACATCCGGTTGACCAGCACTCAGGGCCGCATGGCGCCTGATAAAGGGCACTCAATGCGTGAGAGTCAACACATGTAAATCCAACAGGTTACGCTGATCCAACACGGTCGGCTTCATTCCCCACAGAGGTAAATGATGTTCTGACGTGGTTTGCTTCCGGACAGAGATCGGTGAATGGATGCGCTGCTCCATCGGCGTCTCAACCAACCGCTTTCTCGCCAAACTGGCCGCCTCGCTTCACAAGCCCGACGGCTTAGATATCATCGACCACACCAATGTCCTGGATGTATACCGCAAGGTGAAACTCCTGGATCTCAATGGCATCAACACCCGCTACCAGGCCAGGCTCAACGCCTACGGCATTTTCACCCCCATGGAGTTTTATGAGGCCTCCCTTGAGACGCTGAAAATGCAGGTCTTCCAAAGCATTGTGGG
>JALZGI010000381.1 GCA_030861105.1 Thermoproteota archaeon | reverse complement strand
CGCTTGTGGTCCTGTAATCAGGTATATTTTATTATTATGTTTATTATTTCCATTCTCTGTAAGTGCTTTTACTGCGACGGCTGCGATATCACGGACATCAACAAGGCTTACTTTTGCATCCTCTAGCGGCAAATAGAAAGTATTATTACTCTTTATAGAAGGGCTATGGAAATTTATAAAATTCTGCATGAATTCATTTGGACGCAGAAAAGTATATGGAATTCCAGATTCTTCTATGATTTTTTCTGCTTGACTATGCAAGCGCATGATCCCGACATCTGCTTTGAAATCAGCTCCCATTATAGATTGTTTTACAATATGTCTAATTCCAGCCTTCTTTGCTTCAGAGACCAGATTAGACGTATGTTCAGCCGATTTGGGAGAGTCATGAGTAAGTAAGAAAAGCTTATCAGTATCTTTGAAAGCTGCTGCAAGAATTTCTGGTTTATTGTAGTCAATCTTTACAGCTTCAACCTTATTATCATCTCGTACTTTTTTTGCATTCTCGACTGAATGAATGGCTGCCTTAATATTGACATCTCTAGTAACACTGGAGAGCTGCTTTATAACTTCACTTCCAACATTACCAGTAGCACCTGTTACTAGAATTGTTTCAACCATATTCATCATGTTATTTGGAATTATTTATCGTTGACTGTAGCAATAGTTCAAGTAATGGACAGTATCTCTCAATAATTGATTGAACTCATGAGTAGCGATGCATGCAATGGCAGCAATTCCACAGCTAAAGAACTTACCTACACCTACAACACGAAACGGACTCTGCATATGCACAATCTGTTAAAGACCCAAATTTGGCTGTAGAGTCATTTGTGGACTGGTTGAATTCACCCACAAGCGTGGCATTTTTGGATAATGAAAATATCTTTGTATTAGAGAAAGAAGGTTAGGTCAGATAATTGGCAAACAGGCAATTACAGCATCAACCAGTGTCACAGATACCGGTTGTTGCAGACCCATTCTATATATTTTTTTATGTATAACCTCTTACGTCATATCTGTATTATGATGTTACAAAAGCATTGTTCCTATTTGACAAACCGATTCATACAAGATGGATAACAAGATTGTTATTTTCAAAGTCAAAGATCTTGAGTTATACCTAGCCCTCTCGGACCTTTTCTAACTTCCTAATTTCCTCCCTGATTAGGCAATGTCTGAAGCCTGTAGAGACCAGTACTTCCCGATTCAAGGATATTGTGACATACTTGATTCCCTGAACATTCTCCAGCGCGCGAGTCTTAGTTATCACTTCAGCCAATGAGCTTGCTCTGCAAAGCACATGTTTAATCGGTGGTTTGAGAGTGTGATGTGTTTGGACTGACTCGCCCATTACTCTTCGTACCTCATCCATGCTGACTCTTCCAGCAACTACCAGTGGATATATTAGCGCGCCTGAATCTGTCAGCGCGCCAAGAAGAGGATCTGTACAGATCGATAAAGATTATGTCACCGAAGAGGTCATGGTAGCAAAAAGAAAAGATTGGGAGGTTGCTATTCTTAATATTAGTAATCTAAAATAGCAAACATTCTTCACTCACTTCTCTACTTCTAATAGTCTTTCTATTGTACCAAATATTGGTGTATTCCCAAAGTGATTATTGATCTTTGTTGGATCTACCCATATACTTACGGCATTGTTTTCCATCGCTTTTATGCTGACTGGGACATCAGGTACTGGTCCTTGTCTCATGGTTATAGTTGCGGTTCCATTAAATACTGTTGTGGAGTTATTTGGCATTGACATATCTGTAAGTGTAAAGTCGTAGATCTTGTGATCATGCAAAGCAGATCCATTTGTCATTACCATATTAAATTTGGAATTCAATGTTGCATTTGGAAGACTACCTGTTGCGGTTCCATCTTGTTTTTTATTATTCATTGATAGACTGGCTTTGTAAAGACCTGAAACTATCCATATAGGATTACCATTTTCATCATTTTGTAAACTTGCAATGGTTCCAAATGCATACGATCCTGGCTTCATCATCATCTTGTCATCATAAGAATATCCTTGTTTTTGTTGTGGATATGCAATGGCATTATTTTGTATGATTCCTGACACTAATATCGCTGCAGATACTATCAATGATACTGTGAGTATCTTTGATTTCATCATTGCATCATCATTACTCGTGCAAGTTAATTATTAAGCCTTTATTTCCCCAAAAATTAATAACATGGGCATGCTTAAAATAATATACAAAGAAGTAAAATAAAAGAATATACTATTGGAATATCATTGAGATATAATCTCTATATAGTGCATTGTGATCTAAATTCTTCTGTTGTAACCATAATTTGTAGAGTTGTGTTGCATAATGTTCCTTTCTTCATAACTACTTACCTTTCTATCTGGATTTTCATGGTAGTAAACATGTTGTACAGCAATGCTTTTAGTATTAATTCCTTGTCCATCCATGTTTGAGAATTTTCTAGCAGACACACATTCCCAAAACATTCTCTTAATTGATGAGAACACAGTTTCTTCTACCATCCATATCTATATTCATAGCTTACGCTGTCTTTTCATCTATTGAAATCCTTGAGCTGTTGTAGTA
>JALZGI010000380.1 GCA_030861105.1 Thermoproteota archaeon | reverse complement strand
TACATAATAATAGACAAAATATTTCTGTGACTGCCTTAAGTACTGAAAAAGAAAGTTATATGAGAGAATGCTCGGTTCGGGATCGATATGAGTTTCTAAAGTCCCGTAAGCTGCTTAGTAAACCATTGGCATTGAAAGTGAGACCAAAGTCATACATGAGAAATATTTCCTTAAATATTTATAATTTGAGAAGACTTATCTGGCTCAATGCAAGACCAAAGGGTTGCAGTAGTAACAGGCAGTTCATCTGGAATAGGCCTTGAAACCTCTCTTACCTTGGCAAGAAATGGTTTCTATACATATGCAACTATGCATAAGGTGGAAGAAGAAAAATCCAAACCGATAACAGATGCAGCAAAAAATGAAAATTTAAAGTTACAATTAATAGAACTTGATGTTGATAACGATAAATCTGTTACAAATGCTATCGATACAATTGTTGATGAAAGAAAAAGAGTCGATGTGTTGGTCAATAATGCAGGATATGGATTAGGAGGACCACTCGAAGAAACTTCTATAAATGAAATAAAGGCACAGTTTGAAACTAACTTTTTTGGAGCTATAAGAGCAATGCAAGTAGTACTACCTGTTATGAGAAAACAAAGGACCGGCAAAATAGTAAATATAACATCTATGGGAGGAAGAATAGCCATTCCTCTTAGTTCACCTTATCATGGATCTAAATTTGCTCTTGAGGGTCTATCAGAATCTATTCGGTACGAACTAGAGCCTTTTGACATTAAAATAATACTTATAGAACCAGGGGCAGTAGGATCAAACTTTTGGAAGAACATCAAAATTGCCAAATCTTCGTCTAATACCAATTCCCCGTATACACAATTTGGAAACCAAATAATGAAAGTATTTAAGGAAATGGAACAACATGCGATGAATCCTTCAGAGGTTGCAAAAACAATTCTTTATGCCGTTACATCTGATAATCCTCAACTGAGATATGTAGTTGGAGAAGATGCTGCTAAAACAATAGAAGCGAGAAAGAATATGTCTGACAAAGAATTTGAAAACTTGATAAAGAAACAGTTTGGTATATAGATTTTAGATTTTAGTAATTGTTAAACTCATAATAGATTATATCCATGAACATGTTTGTAAGATTAAGAGCAAGAAAAAAATCGATTATTATCGTTAGCGTAATAGTCATTATCTCGCTACTATCAACTTATGGCATTTTGTATATGCTAACACCATATTCAGGATTTGCCCGATCTATCATTTGGGGAGACTCAGATGTCAAAAGACTATGAGAGATTCCCATTCCGAACCATTGAAACGCTCCTCCAATTTTTCAGTTCTCTACTTGGCAATCTTCAGATACTAATAATTCTAATTCTAATCCCCTTTTATCATCGATACTACTAGACAGTATCGCATCTAATACAGAAGGTGATATAAAAAATGGAAGGATAAATCTGGATAAGTTTCTTGCTTCAACTGGCACTACCGCATTCATTATCATAAAGGATGATAAAGTCTTGTATGAAAAGTACTTTAATGGTTATCAGAGAGACTCTATTGGCACTTCATTTTCCATTGCTAAATCTATTACTTCGGCATTAATCGGTATAGCCATGATGAAGGACTAATTGCAAATGTTGACGATCCTATTACAAAGTACATCCCTGAACTGAAAGAAAAGGATTCTCGTTTTGACCGCATAACAATCAGGAATTTGCTTACAATGTCGTCCGGTCTTCGATATGTTGAAGAAGGTTTACCTTGGAGCGATGATACAAAAACATATTATGATACGGATCTTCGCTCATTGGCTTTGTCATCCAAGATTGAAGAAGTGCCTGGAAAGAGGTTTCATTATAATAACTATAACCCTTTACTCCTGAGGATGATTCTTGAATGTGTAACCAATAAGCCCGTATCACAATATTTAGAAGATAAGATTTGGAAGCCCTTAGGGATGGATGCTTCTGGTTCATTGAGTTTAGATAGTGATGCAAGTGGATTTGAGAAAATAGAAAGCGGTATTAATGCACGGGCTATTGACTTTGCAAAAATAGGTAGTCTATTTCTAAATAACGGTAATTGGAATGGTAAGCAGATTGTATCTGAAAAGTGGGTTAACGAATCCACTAGACCAGATACAACCACAGATCCTGTTCCATTTTATCAATACATGTGGTGGGTAGATCCATTGTCGGCAGATAGTACTCGCTATAACTACTACGCAGTTGGGAACTATGGCCAGTTTATCTATATAATCCTTGAGAAAAATATTATAATTGTGAGACAGGGCTATGAATCCGGATATGACAACTGGACTGACTTGTTTCAACAATTAGGATCGAACATTCAAAGACCGTAAGAGATTCAACGAATAAACAATTGTGGTCGGATCTGCTCACTGTTATTGTGATCCTAAGCTAAGTAATACTATGGACTAACTAATCTCTTAAAGCAATTCCTTCCTTGACCTTCGTTACTATAATGAATGCTTGCCATTTTTCTGGATTATCTTGATAACTTCATTGTCTGAAACAGCTTCAAAACTTTGATAATATTGTCCCACAGATCTAAAGTGAGAAGTAGAAGGCGATGTGATTACTTCAATATGATCCACAGCTTCCCTTCTGAGTAAGTCCATGGTATCTTTTGGAGCGACAGGGATTGCAACAACAAGTTTAGCTGGCTTCTTTGTTGCTCTGATCCATCTAGTTGCAGCAATAATGGTGGCACCCGTTGCGGCTCCATCGTCGGCTAAGATTACTGTCTTATCTCTCTTAATATCGTAATCCTTTGATACGGTGCTACCATAGTATAAAGAGACTCTCTGCTTTATATTGTCTAACTGGAGTGTCTTTTCCTTTTCGATATACTCGTGCGATATTTCCAATTCTTTAATAATCGCTTCGTTAAGATAGGCGGTGCCATCTTCCATTACCGCACCAATTGCGACCTCTTCATTGTGTGGTGCACGGAGTTTTCTTGTCATAATAATGCCAAATTCACAAGGTAACTTTGCTGCAATTGCATCTGCAATTATTACTCCGCCTCGTGGAATACCTAGGAC
>JALZGI010000367.1 GCA_030861105.1 Thermoproteota archaeon | reverse complement strand
AGTGCAATGACAAAAGGGATAAAGAATAAGAAGTTTGCCGCTAAAGTTAAATCAATCTTAGCGGAAGAGAAGAGACATCTACAGTTGTGCACAAGATTAGCGAAGCAAAGTGCTACTACTACTTAGTCACCTACTCTCCTTTATTTCATTCTTAATGAATTGATTTTTCTTTGAGTAGAGTCATATTGGCAGGATGTATGTTAGTTCTCGTCAAGAGCTAAACTGACTGAAGTTATTCTCATCAGGGTTAGCTTCCAATAGGAGAGTATCATCCAAGTCCACAGGACTGACAAATAAAAAAACCACGAAATGGGAGTATATGATATCTCTGCATTACTTATGATTTAGGACATCATTTTCTTAGTCCTCCTCGCTTTCTTCTTCACTATTTCCCTCCTGTTGTACATCCTGATCAACTTCGCTGGTCGCATTCAACGATATATCTATAAACTCAGGCCTAGCTGCAGGCGAATTATTTCCTGTTGTACATATAGGTTCTAGAGTTTTAACTGGCAATACACATGCCCTATACTCCTCACCTGCATTTACAGTAACATTTGGAAATGTCGCCACATATTCAATAATACCTCCTCCGCTACCTGTATTAGGATTCGACTGTACTGCATCAATATCAAGGAACTTGACTTTTGAAGCTTCACCATTATTTGTAGTGACGACTACAACTACATCACCTTTTGATTTGTCCACTTCAAATATTGTCAAAATGACTCTAAAAATGTCAGTTCCTTTTCCATTCTCTGCTTGTATTGTGTTTGTAACAGTAACCGAAACAAATGCAGACAATAGAAATAGAAATGGAAAAAGCAAAGTCGTATTGTAGGGTTATTCCTATGTGTTTTGATTGAAAAACCATAAATCATAAGGCACATCCATGACTAAATAGGTTGTAGGTAGACGTGCTTGGGTAGGGCTTTTGTTGGAGCCCGTTATCATTCCTACTTAACTGTTAAATTGCATTAAAGCCAGTGAGGAATATTAATCCATGACAACACCGCAAGAACAAAACCCTTTGAGCAATACTAAACTTCTGCAGTATCTGAACGAGATGTTATCTGTAGAGAATGCCGCTATAGAAAGATTACAAACAAGAGTACAAGAAACAACGTTACCAGAAGCAAAACAGCAATTACAACACCATTTAGAAGAAACTGCAGGCCAGCAGGAAAGAATAAGAAATGCAATTATTAACAGAGGAGGAAGTCCTACCACTGCAAAAGCGGAGTTGCCTATTTTGAATCCTAAAACAGAGACAACAGCGCGAGTAGATGAAATGGTGGAATCATCTACAACGACAGATAATAACGAGAAAGAGTCAATTAAATCACTTGTAAGGGAAACAGAGAATGTAGCAATGAAGGCTGAAAAGGAATTGATTAGTGCCAATCAAGATGCAGTCATAGAAAACGCAGAAATCATTTCCTACAATATGTTAATCGATATTGCTAAGAAAATAAATGCAGAAGAGATAGTTCCAGTACTTGAAGAAAATCTAAGACAAGAAGAGGCGATGGCAGCTTGGATTAAGACGAATACTCCCAAGATGCTCGATAACTTGTGGCGTTATATCGAATCCTCCGCTGGCCCGCGAACGGTAGATTCATGAATTTTTCGGCAGCGAAAGGTACTTACCTAATTTAAACAGAATTCTAATATCAATACTTGATTATTGTCATAATGACTCTAAAGTCCTTTCAACCGCTGGTTAAGCTTAAATCTTACGCAGAAACAAACCCATTTACTCAAGCCCTGGTATGCTTGTTTCCGCTTATTCTTAATAGTAAATCATAAAAAAGAATGTAATATTTCTAATATCCTATGGCAGAAGATATAGCATCAAAAAGAGGTGAAGTAAGCGCCTAGCACAAATCCAGAGGAAAGACCTGATCTAGAAGACTACAAGAGTAAGGACAAAGGTTCTACAACAGCATCAAATAATGCAAAAACAACGGATTTTGATTCGGCTACCACTGTTCCTACGCCAGAAGGAGACGTAAAAGTACAAAAAACTTGAGATCCCAGTAGAAGATAGTAAAGAAAATGTGAAATCCAGATACAAAATCTCCAAAGGTTAAAAAATCGTCAGAAGTAGAAGAACCTTCCATTACAACAGTTTCTAAAGAAGAAATTTCTGAAAGATCGGCCAAAGTACCAGAAGATCGTGCCAAGGAATCTTGATGTTTGTGCGCAAATGGAGTTTCTTTATTGGGAAATATGGTTCCTGTCATTTTCATAAGTAGGTAAAAGACGAATGAGAATAGAATGTGCAATATGTCTCTATATTTCAGAAGACGAAGAAGATTTTGAAAAACATTTTATGACTAAACATTCTCCAGCAGAGAAAAGTTTAATCCGTTACATGGTCGAATTGCAAAAGAAGATACAAGGACTAGCAACAAGGGTATAAATCCTGAAACAGTAAGGTATTTTACTGTTTATGACCTGTCCAGGAGGATCTAGATCTTCTTCCTCATCGCCTTCATCCTCTTGTGATTGAATGTCGCTATCAGATTCGGGAGGGCAAATACAAGAAGTATTGCAGATGAAATAATGTATACAAAGTATTGTGTGTAATTCATTCGTAAATTATGCTGGTATTCTATCTATCTAAACTACAAGATTTATCTAAATTGACTCAGTGAGAGGCCAAAGGAACAACTAGCCCAGAAGAATGATGGAAGGAAGAAAAATACAAAGAACCTCTAACAAAACTCAAGTAAAGAAGAAATTCTTCTAGTGGACTACTGCATAAAATCGACTTCAAATTTCTAGGATCATGTTAATTCCTCAGATCTAATCACGATCTGTATGCCATCTGGATCGGATACAGTCAATTGATTCCCATCAGACTTTTGATTCCATCGCTGCTGTTCAGAAATAATATGATGATTCTTGATAGCGGACCTAAGCCTATTAAAAGAGGACATATCACGAATCGTTATTGTAAAGTTTTCTAGCCCAATCACATTACTGCTATGACCTTCCCCATTCCTACTTTGCCAAGTATTTATTCCGATATGATGGTGGTATCCCCCTGCAGAAAGAAAAGCCGCACCCATTGATTTCCAGTTCACAGTTATATCGAGATTCAGTTCTTCATGATAAAACTTGATTGATCTGTCAAGATTTGTAACTCTGAGATGCATGTGACCTATCCTTGCCCCAGTCGGAAATGCTTTTGGATTTTCTATTTCTTCTTCTTTCATCTCAGATAGTAACGAGTTCAGATCCAAAGGCAATGTGTCCATCATAATATGTCCTGCAGAATCCCTGGGCCAATCTTTGGCTGGTTGGTCACAATAGATTTCTATGCCATTATTTTCTGGGTCTTTTAAGTATAAGGATTTACTCACTAGATGATCAGCAAATCCATCATAATGCACTCCAGAATTTTTAAGCGCCAGATAGGTTGAAGCAAGACTCTCTCTATTCGGAACAAGTATTGCAAAATGAAAAAGGCCGGCTGAATGTGCAGAAGCATTTTTTGCATTTGGATCATGATGTAGTTGGAGAAGCGATTCCTCAGGGTAATCTATGTGCACAAAACCTAATTCATATATAGAATTACCATAATCATCTTGACGTCTTCTTTTTAATTGCAATCCAAGTTTTGTCTCATAGAATGTTACTATCCTGTCAATATCCCTGACTCTCAATAGGGGGGAGCTTACTTTTATGCTACTGTGCATCTATGAAACTAACCATACATTGCTACCGGCTCCTTAATACTTATAGTCTAAACTTTTATCCCTTGTTTAACAATATATATTAGATATCAAGAACTCATTCTATGTAATCTATCCGCTGTTGTATGTCATGGTTAACCGAGGGCTACGTCC
>JALZGI010000348.1 GCA_030861105.1 Thermoproteota archaeon | reverse complement strand
ACCCTTGTGTTATCTTCAAAAGTGGATTCTATCACTTCCCATTATGGTAGCTTTTAAATATGCAAGGTAGTCACGAGTTCCTATGTAAGGTATCATTATTTGGCGAGATAACATGGCAGTGTTTCAGTGAATCAAGAAGAAAGAAGTTACGTATAACAATTAGCTAGCATTTTTTTCATTTAATATTTATATCTTAGTGTCAAAAGTTTGATTGTTTAAATATTAAACAAGAATTTTATATATTGCTAGTCGTATTGGAAATTATCAACAACCAAGATCCTGCGAATATTTATGGCCAGAGGTCTAGTGATTCAAATGTTTTGCATTTTATGAAAAAACTTAGAATTACTAGTTATCAACAACTCATACAAAAGTCAAACAAAGATACAGAATGGTATTGGCATGCAGTAAATAGAGATCTCAATTTGAAATGGTTTAGAAAATATGATCGTCTTGTTGATCAGTCCCATGGAATTTCCAATACGAAATGGTTTACTGGAGGCAAATGCAATATTATTGCTAATGCAATAGATAGGCATGTAAAGAGTCAACCAAATAAGATCGCATATATTTTTGAAAATGCGAAAGGAGCCACAAGAAAGGTTTCATATAAAGAACTTGCCTATGAGGTAAATCTGCTTTCGTGTGCATTAAAAGATGCAGGTATTAAGAAAGGGGATACTGTTGGTATATACATGCCTTTAATTCCTGAGGCACTATTTGCAATCTTTGCTTGTTCTAAGATTGGTGCTATTCATACGACTATTTTTTCAGGGTTTAATGCTCAAGCGTTACATTCCCGTCTTAATGATGCTGGAGCCAAGATGCTAATTACTGCAAATAAAATGCAGCGTCGTTCCGTATCTATCGACCTTAGAAAACAATGGTTGCCACTCCTAAAAAGTACGGATATCTCTAAAATAATTGTAGTTGAAAAAAAGGAAGAATTAGAAAAAAACGAGTCTGTAGAATTTGGTGTTAATAATAAAGTGTTCAGTTACGAAAAATTTGTCAGAAATTCAAGGTTACGAGGAAAGTATTGTAAGACAGAACCTATGGACTCAGAAGATTCTCTCTTTATTTTGTACACATCGGGCACAACTGGTAAGCCAAAAGGAACAATACAGACCCATGGAGGTTTTATGATAGTTGCCGCGCAGCAGACGGCCTATTTAATAGATATGAAAGCAAATGACGTATTATTTTGGTATGCAGATATTGGTTGGATTACTGGACAGACGTGGGTTGTGTATGGTAGTTCTATTATTGGTGGAACAGCATTAGTTTATGATGATGCATTGGATTATCCTGAGTTAGATACATGGTGCAAACTTATATCGAAACACAATGTAACAATATTCGGTGTTGCGCCAACAGCAATAAGGCTTTTTATAAAAAATAATACAAAGCTTGACAATTATGACTTAACTTCGTTAAGAGTCTTGGCTACGACTGGAGAAGTAATAAACAAGGAAGCATGGATATGGTATTTTGAGAATGTTGGAAAAAAACAGTGTCCAATAATTAACTTGTCAGGTGGAACAGAAATAGGCGGAGCTATTATCAGTTGTATACCATCCATGCCCCTCAAACCTTGTACAGTAGGATTTCCTGTACCTGGTTTCGATGCAGATATATTTGATGATGAAGGTAAATCAGCAAAGCAAGGCTATCTTGTTATTAAGAAACCATGGCCCTCCATGACAAGGGGAATTTTGAAAGACCATGAAAGGTTTAACGAACTATATTGGTCAAAATATAAGAATGTCTGGTACCACGGTGATATTGTATCCATTGATTCTGATGGATTATGGTATATCTTGGGAAGAGCAGATGATGTAATCAAAGTTTCTGGACATAGAATTGGAAGTGTTGAGATTGAGGCTGCTATCACGGCCCATCCTGCGGTAGCAGAAGCCATGGCAATAGGGGTACCTGATAGACTAAAAGGACAGTCAATAGTCGCACATGTGATCTTGAAAAAGGAATATGAAAATTGTGCCAAGAATAGAGAAGGCATATTTAGGTTAAGACGAGAAATTATGCAGTGTATTGAAAATAGTATTGGCAAGTTTGCATGCCCTAAAGAAATTAAGCTTGTATATGACCTGCCAAGGACCCCTACAGGCAAGACTATCAGAAAGATAATTGTTGAAAAAGGAAAACCTGAATAATAATAGAATTTCCATGATTGATACAATAGTCCTTCATGATAATCTCAATGAAATCTATAATCTTACCCTAACTCCCTAGAGAATCCTGGACACGCTCGATACTCTTTGTTACATTGACTGCATCCTATATCTGGCAGTGGTTGATCGCCTACTGGTCCTTTCTCATAATGATATTCCTTTTTATGACCGCAGATTCTACATATCATCTTCGACATTTCCATTTGGATCTAATAGTACTAATATACGCATCCTAAATATACAACACCTATTTACTGTGGTTGCGAGCTATACCTCGGCCCTTCATATCTGTTTGTAAAACAACAAACTGATGTACATAGAACTAGGTTTTCGCTGGGGAATAATATAAGATTAAATTAACATGTTATTAATTGACGCTTTAACTACCTAAGTTTTGGATTCTTGTATAGTCTTTGCCTAGATTACCTATTTTTTCTCCTCAAATAAATTGCAACAATAATAAATGCAATCAATAAAAGTACTAGAGTAAAAAAAACACCCTCATTACGTACACTTCCTTCCGGCAGAATAGAAAGATTAAGCAGTTTGAGAAATACAAGTACATTCATAGTGTTATGTAAGGTTGAACAGATGCCTATATGATCGTTATTCTTAACTTAATGTACGATAATGATAAATCCGGGAACATCCTTCTATAAGTAAACTTACAATAGCTGGGTTTAGGGCATGGAGGACAATAATATATGTGACAGTGTATAACAATGAGACTGTGGGGAAGCAATAAATAAGTTAGGATGATAATATGAATTGGTCAGTTCGTAACTTGAACAACGGATCAACGCTGCCCAAAGATACCCGACTCGAATCGATCCGTTATGCTAATCATACGAAAAAAGAGGAAGACTATCGTACAGCAAGAATGGAGGACTATTTAGAAGTTATTTATGAGCTAATTCAGTACAAAGGATATGCTACTACGATTGACATTTCGGAATATCTGAATGTCAGCTCTCCAAGTGTGACTAAGATGGTCCAAAAGCTAAATGAAAGTGGTCATTTAAACTATGAAAAGTACAGAGGAATAAGGCTTACAGAGAGAGGGATTCTAGTTGCAAAAAGTGTTCGTGAGAGACATGGTCTACTTGCAGAATTTCTAAAAATAATTGGTGTAGATGAAGATACCGCTAACAAGGATGCTGAGGGTATAGAACACTATTTACAGCCCAAAACCCTTGGAAAACTCGAGAACTTCATAAAGGATATTAGGCAAAAGAGAGAAATAAAGACTGAATAGAGAATATTCACAAAATATCGAATGACTAGAGTTCTGCCCTTTTGAATTTTAGAAAGCTGACTGATTAATATCCCGATTCAACTCATGCATTATCTGTAATAAATATAATTGTAATCTCGACATAGCTATAC
>JALZGI010000339.1 GCA_030861105.1 Thermoproteota archaeon | reverse complement strand
CGTCGATAATACTACCAGTCAACGACATTCTTGTGCCCTCTTCAAAATGACTATTGGTGTTAATGTTCAAGGTGTCTTCCTCTAGTTTTTCTTTCCGCAACGTATCTGCTAATCGTTTGATAGCCACCACTATTGTGCCGATGTGGACCTGTGTTTTTGTTATTCTTTCAACCTCCGGCTTTATTTTCTGTGCTAAAGCAGTATAATTGGCAATTCCCATCTGTATCGCATGGAAATAAAGAGGATTGGACGACAGCACTTCGCGAATGGCAAATGGTACCGAGACGGGAGCCGAATACATCTGAGATAATATATCCTGAGGAATGAACCAGTAATAAGTCTTACTACTTTGTAAGAAAAGTAGTTATTCCGTAATACCCATTACACAGTCTGTAAATAATATGTGGAGAAAACATGGAATTTTAACATTAGAATTGTCGATGTAGATAAGATTGCAGAAGCCGAGGATTCGCTGAATCAGATATTTAGAACCGTCCGATTAATGGAACCCATAGATATAATACACTCCTTACTACTACCGCTACCAAGTAATTATTGGTTCAGATGGTAAACCTAGAGTAAGGGAATTTGGGAATGTTGATTAGCAATCAAGTTTGCACATTTCGAAATTGCTTTTGAGAAGATCAGGAGGAGGACATGGTACAAGCCCAGCAGGGAGCTGTTCCGGTGAGGCCCGGCATTGCCAATAATGCTAATCTTGGCTAGACCTTAGGCCAATCCAGGCAGTCAAATCTAGGCATTTTTGTTAATTGTGATTATAGAAGATATTGAAAGAAGGCCATTTGATCTGCCAAAATCTTCTGCCAACTTACGATGCTAAAAATATTAGTGATAGGGGGTCTTTTACTAGGCATTGGCCTTATACAAATGTCAATCGAAACAGTAACATCACATCGATACTATTTTATAACGTGACGATTAGCGGATCCATAATCCTTCGCTATGCAGTGTCCTAGAGTTTTTATACTGAAAATGTCTTATAACTATTTGAACTGAATGTTTAGGCGAATAGGCGCGGTCATTCTTCTAGTTCAAGACATGAAAAAATCCATCGATTTTTATGGCAATGTGCTAGGAATGGAAAAGAAGCAAGAATCAGATGACTGGGTGGAGTTTTTGAAACAAGGTACCGTTTTGGCTCTACATCCGCTCAAAAGGAAGAAGTCAGGTTCTAATGAAGCTCAAGGTAGCAGAAGAACATTAAAAGGAGGAAATACTCTAATAGGATTTAATGTGAGTGATTTGGAATCCGTTTGCAACGAGCTGAGAACTAAAAATGTCAAGTTTTATAAGAATCTGAAAAATGAATCTTTTGGCAAGCATGCTATCATTCAAGATCCTGAGGGAAATTTAATATCTCTAGCCGAGATGGCTCCCAAGGAAGAGTTTATGCAAATTCCTTATTATCACGGATTTGCTCCTATCTAGAAAGTAATTAAATAGTTGCGTAAATAATGTAAAAGCTATCAACCCCAATCAGGAATTCTCTATCCAAAAAATCCCTTTAACAAATAAGATTTGGGAACTCGGACACTGCTTGTTAGGAAAAAGGAAACCACATTGGCTTCAACGATACCCCGGTAATAGGTTTATGCATTCACACAGGTTTTGTACTCGAGAAGCTTGATGACCATGTTCTATGACTGAAGATAAGACTATGACCTGTTGGAACAATGGGAATAGAGTGCTTACGAATGAGAGAGTCCTCCTGGAATATGAAGTTTTCAGATAAGAATTTATGTTTTCTTTTAGTACAACTTACAGCATGATTTGTCTTCCACAGCTGTCTGAGTGTAGTAAAGTCCTCGGTAGTTGAGGATCTTACCTTAAAAGATAAACCGCTCTAGCATGTTGCTTGAAAGAATAGTCTGTTTAAGAATAAAAGAATGAGACTTTCGTTAGTATCCGTAAGCACCGTCTTCTGGTCTGCATTGGTTACACAAGTATATTTCTTTGTTTTTATTTGATTTCGAACGCATAATCTCGACATTTGACATTCCGCAACGATCACAGGTTCCCTTCATTTTTTCAATTAACAAGTATTTGTCTTCCTATTTAAGGACCACAGTACCTGTCAATTCACTCAACATCTACTACCAGCCAATATTAACATGCGGTAAATGAAAAACGGGTACTTATCAACATGTCAATAAAATGTAAAATGCTTAGATGCTGTAGTTAGACTTAGAGATCTTTTATATACAACTGCTTCCCTTCTTTCTGGAGGACAATATAAGCAAGGCAGTTACCATGACTGCGAAATCAAAAAGAAATAAACGATGCATAATTTGTGGATGTACCGAGCATCGATTAATTGGCTGCCTCACACATTTCCAAAATCATGTCAAAAACGAGTATGGTGTATGCAAGAAAAAGGATCACTAATATGGTACATGTATATTCTATCCACAAGGGGAATCTGAGGCTATTTACACATAACAAAGAAAATAGTAATACTGATGCCAGCCAAACAAGATTTTAGGGGCCTCTACACGAAATACTGCCAATACGTGCTGGATGAACCAGGAGAGTTTGGTTCGTTTCGAACCCGACACTGTATGTTCACAGTAAAACAGTCTCCCATCGTGATTTAAGACAATGCAATGGTATGCATTCTCAACGGCTCGAGTCATTTGAGCTCATACAAAGCAATGGATAACTTAAATACTAATTTTTCGTCTGTTTTTTCGGCTATCGGAACCACATATTTCTGCGTCTCTTCCTTATAGCGCTGCACCTTGTCTTTCTGCATGGCATTCTTAAGGCCCCTGATATTGTCTAGGCGATCGACTAGTTTTATGTACCTTACGTCCTGTGACCCGCTAGCGATATTCCCAAAATATTCTCCTAAAATTCTCTCCTTTTCGTCGCTTTTTAACGTCGGCTTTGCAAGTGTATTCACAATATCGTACACTCTGGCTCCAAATTCATCTTTTAATCGCGCTCTCAGGGACGCTATCCTTTCAATCGCACGATCTTGAGATTCACCAATCTTAATATTCACACACAAAGAGTCATGTAAGATCGCTGCGCAAATGAGGTCAACATTATATTCGTGGAGCTCATCTGTGAGAATAAGGGCAACTCTGAGGGGATGATTGATATATGGCTCAACCTTATTTCCTTTTTTGAATTGTCCTGAATGTGCTTGCATTGCTATGCTAAAGGCCCGAGTTATTTTCAAGATGTCGTCAATTGAATTTTCGAATGGTTTTAATAGCCTGCTAAATCCTGATTTAGTAAAATCATTTATGCTGCCTGTCATATAAATACACGTAAACATCCTGCATTGGACAATAATATTCTTAGTGTTGGGTGCTTCTGAATGCTTCCGTGGCTTCTGTTTGGATGTACTTGCCTACGTTTTGCGTGGGATATGTATGAGGATACCACAGCAATTAACAAATCGATATGTGTACTATAATAGATATAAATCCACCAGAATAATTCAAGTAACACTTGGCAGATGTGAAAAGGTATCATAATATTATTCGAGCTAAGGAGGCGTCTAGTGTAGTTTGCATTGTTAGCGGGGGCCTTGATTCAGTTTGTACCGCAGCGCACCTAAAAAAAGAAAAAAAATACAATCTTTATTTTCTTAGCTATTTTTATGGACAAAGGGCAAGAAATGAGATCCACGCCGCCAGACGCTTTGCAAAAATGTTGAATGCAAAAGACCATAAGGTCGTAAACATTGAATTTATGAAAAAACTTTATGGGAAGACGAATGTACTAACTGACCATAAAAAACAGCTGCCGGGAAGGTTTAACTACAGCATCGTTGTGCCGATTAGAAATGTTATATTCATATCGATCGCCTCTGCTTGGGCTATGAGCATGAACGCGACAGTGGTAGCCTATGGTGCTCACCTAGGGGACCTTCATTATCCTGATTGTCGACCAGAGTTTATAAGATCCATGAGTTTTTTGCTAAACTTGGCAGAGGAGGATGGTATAAGACAAGGGGTGAGACAAGCCGTACAAGTTTGGGCTCCGGCGTTACAGGGTATTAGTAAAAGTCAACTATTAAGAAGCGGACATTCACTATTAGGAGATAAAGTTTTTGATACATGGAGTTGTTATACCGGTGGTGTCCAAATAAATGGGAATACCATCCACTGCGGTGTATGCGAATCGTGTATAAATAGGAAAGTTGCAATTAGTGAGGCAGGCTTGGATGATCGGACACAGTATGCTAAAAACTGATAACAATAGGGTCCAAATAAATGAAGTATTTACAAGCATTGAAGGAGAGGGTCCATATTTTGGGACCAAGACTATATTTGTGAGAATGTCAGGATGCCATCTCAGTTGTCATTGGTGCGACACGACTTATGCACTTCCAAAGAACAGCGGCACAAATCTTACAGTCGACGAAGCCAAGGACCTGATTATGAAAGAGATTCAACCAAGCACGTACAAAATAAATTTTACAGGTGGAGAACCACTTGTTCAGCATCAGGCAGTAGCTGAGCTAGCGAAATTTGTGAAACAAAACAAAGGCCTAAGGACTTATATTGAGTCATCTTGTTTTGATTCTTTAAGGTTCTCAAAGGTCCTTCCCTATATTGACATTTGCAAAGTCGAGTTCAAAATGAGTGATTCTAGGGTTGTTGATCAAGATAACTACAATCAGTTATTATTAAACCAAGTAAGATGTCTCAAACTAGCCATAGTTCAACGTAAGAAAACATATGTAAAAGTAGTTGTCACTGGTTCGAGTGACATCAACGAATTCAACAATTTAGTAAAGGAAATTTTTGCGAATACAGAACCAAGTAATTTGGTGGGATTTGTCATCCAACCATGTTCCGGGGTTGATGAACCCACTATAGAAAAGCTGCTCAGCTTTTATGATTGTGTCTACCCGATGTACGATGAGGTAAGAATAGTACCACAATTGCACAAGCTGATGGGAGTTAGGTAAAGACTGACTTGACAAGTTCAACAGGTAGTTTTAAGAAGAGTAACAGTACCAAACGGATCGAAAAACTACTTAGACAACTCCTGATTGAATTGGGAGAGAACCCTGATAGGGAGGGCCTGATTCACACTCCTGCACGTATGGCAGAGATGTACGAGGAGATATTCGGTGGCTACCGGATGAATGCCGAATTAGAGGTCAGCTTCAGTGAGGAAACAGACGCCATTATTGCTAAGAACATTGAGTTCTATAGCATGTGTGAACACCATATGCTTCCTTTTTATGGAAAGATACACATAGCGTATATTCCGTCTGGAAAGGTGTTTGGTATTTCAAAGCTCGCTCGTCTGGTCGAAAAATACGCTCGCCGAATGCAGATACAGGAAAGACTAACTAAACAAATTGCTGACGAAATAATAAGGACAGATATCAGAGGTGTTCTTGTGATAGCAGAGGCGGAACACCTGTGCATGAAGATGCGCGGGGTTAAAAATGATAGCCTAATAGTTACGGTGTGCCATCGCGGGATTATGGAGGAACAAAAACAACTCCGAGATCATGTGCTTTCCCTCATTTATAGTTCCAAGCCTGAGATCCGTTCTGTTTAATTTGGCAGCAAGATAGTGCTCTTCACAACAAAGGCTTATAAAAAAGAGTATTTCCAATAGGTCAGAAGAATGGCAGGCACTATCTTCAGGATACAGTCTCATAAGTTCAGTCCGGACAACATCCAAGCTACACTTGTTTGTTCAAAGTGCGATGAAATATTCTCAAAGGAGTTTCTATTGGATCTTGAAGGGCAGACAATTGAATTCAAATGTCCTGTCTGCGGCGCTTCTGGAGAAGCAGACCTTCCTTATAAGAGTGCAGAAGAAAGAGAGGAGTTCGAAGACGACTTTGAAGAGGTAGAGGAGGAAGGATCAAACGAAGAATTCGAAGATGAATACTAGTGAAAATTAGAACGCACTTAGAAGTTACTGACACAGGACAATTTACTTCTGATGCTGCCCAAGTTTGCTCAGCTGGGCAAGTAGGGCCACCAGCTGAATTTCGGGATGTGCACCTATGACTAAACGATAGTCATATTCAGCCATTAACGCGGCAAATTCATCTGGGCGGTCCAACTTTAAGTCGTAAGCTTCTTGATTTGCATATTTCAGGAAATCATTTTCTGACATTCCATAAACCTGCATCAGTTCAAAAAGTGCATATCGAGACTCATGAAATTTTCCTGCAAGAGCTAATTTAATAATTTCCTTAACTCTTACCTTCCCTGATAAGCCTATTGACGAATTTACGTTGGAAGTTGAAACAGAGCCCATGCCAGCTGCCGCCTGCAATATATTAATAGAATGGCGGAGGTCCCCTAACGTGGAGTCATAAATTATTGAGAATGCTTTTTCTTCAAATTTTACTCCCTCTTTTTTGCAAATAAACCTCAAATAGTCCGATACATCTTCTTTAGAAATCCGCCTAAACTTGAAAATAACACATCTGCTTTGGATCGGTTCTATGATCTGAGAAAGGTAATTACATACAATAATAAAACGTGTGGTTCGAGAAGTGTCTTCAATTATTCGCCTCAGTGCTGTCTGTGCCTCGGACGTCATTTCATCGGCCTCATCGAGTACAATAATTCTAAACATCCTTCTGTCATTCCTATCAGTAGGCAGCTTCATAACAGCAGCAAATTCTTTCACTCTCTCGCGGACCATTTTAATTCCTCTCTCGTCTGATGCATTTAGCTCAAGGGTGTCTGTCCTCCAAGATTCCCCGAGCAATTCCCTGGCAAGACAAAGCGCCGTGGTAGTCTTACCAACGCCAGCGGGACCACAAAAAAGCAAATGGGGGATCTCATCTGGTTCCTTTGAAAGATTACAAAGGCTATTAACAATGTCTCGTTGATCGATTATTTCCCTCAGGCTTCCAGGACGGTATTTCTCGACCCACATCAAATTAGACAGATCGACGTTCTGTGCAGTCATATAGTAAGAAAATCAGAAAGAATTTCAACTCATAATAATGTTTAGAAACCCCTACTGTGCGAGGAATTTTGGTTCGTAAATATGAACAAGAGTTGAATGTGTTCGGGTACAGTGTTACTCGATATAAACCCAAATATGTTGAAATTCAGGTATGATTCCAGTTAATAAAATTCGTCACATCCAATTATTAAACAGTAGGCTAAAAATGAATCAATGTTCTCTGTATTACACTGGTCGCCCAGTCTAAAGAGCATAGTCGTCTGG
>JALZGI010000334.1 GCA_030861105.1 Thermoproteota archaeon | reverse complement strand
GGTTAGAGTAGTGATATTACATACACACATATATACACCTAACCACTATTTCCGTTTCATGATGTATAGGCTAATAGTTTGACGATGTACATTAAAAGCGAACTTTACTTTTGAGTTAATGGTAAGCTAAAACTAAATGTGGCTCCCTTTTCATCAGAATTATTTTCAGCCCATATTCTGCCTCCATGAGCCTCCACGATACTTTTTGAGATATATAACCCTAAACCGGTGCCTGAGCCTGACCTGGTTGCAAATTTAGTAAACAGCCGTGGAATTATCTCAGGATGTATGCCTTCTCCAGTGTCTTTGACAGCAATTACGACTTCTCGATCATCATCTCTATAGTTCCTTTTTTCTGTTGTAACAGATATGGTTCCACCTTTTTGTGATGTGGACTTAATGGCATTATTTATGAGATTGGATATAGCTTGATTAATTCTATCTCTATCTGCTTCGACTCTTAACTCAAAGTCACCATTCTGAGATAAAATGCAAAATATTTGTACACTTGTCTTATTATTGATATTGTTACCATGACGTCGAAGGTGGCTATTATAATCCTTTACTATTCTCGATATCAATTCATTTAGGTCAAAAACTTCTTTGTCTAGGTTCAGGGACTGGCTTTCTATTCTAGAAACATCTAATATGTCATTAGTTAGCTTTTGAAGTCTTTTTGCATTCCTATAGATTGCCTCTATTTCCTCTATGGATTCTCTAGCAAGAGCTTGCTTATCTAGCGCATTCTCTCTCATAAGTTCTGCATAGCCTAAAACAGACTGAGCTGGTGTTCTTAGCTCATGCGCTGCAATATTTATGAACTCTCTTTGCATTTTATCGCTGAGCTTGAATTGTTCATTAGCTGTGCGTTCATTCCAAAGCAATTCAAAAAATAGTTTATATGATTCTACACTGGGATTGCTATTCGAATAGAAAGATAAACCAATTGCCTCAGAAAATTGTTCGGCTTTTGGTTCCCTTAATTCGGCTTTTAGAAACTTTTTATTGTCAACTATAATTATTCCAAAAGAACTATCATTTCCATTTACGATTCTAATATTATTACTAGGACTAGTATTCTGCAATATTCGATTTACAATATTCAAATTTGCATCACTTAGAGGACAGATAATTTTAGCCTGAAACTCACTTTCTTCTTTTCCTTCGCTTTCTTTGCTATAGACTCCCTTATTGCACTTGGCAATCAAGTAATCTAGCATTCCAAGTCTGTCTATTCTAGATAGTGCTTTGTCATTTGGAAGGAGAAGTAGGATCTCTTTTTGTGCATTCTTTACAAGATCTACTAGTATATTGGTTGCTTCCTCATTGTCGTTAATTACTCTAAAATATTCTGGCTCTATTTTTTGTTCAATTTCTTTAATTTTATCTTCGGCCGGAATTGATTTGTTCCATAGGGTGTCAAATATGTATTGTTGTTCTTCTACAATCTCTATTATATTACATTGGATTATCTGTGATGATGGTTTGTCTTTTTCGTGTAAGGCAGCAGGAGCGATGTATTCTTTTTCACTTACATAGAAGCTTCCTTTAATGCCATCTAAATGGCGAAGCTCGTTTACTATTGAAGTTAATAGCTCCTTGCAGAAAGAAACATTTTCAGTTTTAATTTCAGTAATGTATCTTAGTTTTACCCCTCTCCTTTTAGCATCTTCAAAGGCTTTTTTTAATCTTTTAATTTCCACTATTAATGATGGCCTAGTATGATCTACGCAAGCATCAATTTTCTTTCTTGCACTAGATGTAAATTGTAAAGCTGTATCTATTACCTTGCCAGAACCATATAATATCTTGGTTTTTTCAGATTGGTCAGATGAGCTATTATCGCTATCATTATGATATATAAAAAATGGTGTGGATGACTTTACCAAACTGAAAACCGAATCAGCAACTCATATAAAATACTTAATGGTAAATATTTTCTTATTCCATGACCAATATCTGTTAAAAAATTATTTCGAGGGGTAGGTCGCAGAAATTACTTTTTCATTTATGTATAATCATACATTCTATTCTATTTTTTGTAATAAATCACTAAAAATCTTTAAGATTATATTTCTTGTTATAATATGACACAATATTTAGGTTATAATTGATCCCTAGTTTATTGAGTTCATCCAAGGTTTTTAATATTTTTTTTGAATGAGAAGGGTTTACATCATGAACTGTTATAATTAATTGGTACTTTCCGGTTTATCAACGTATTTGTAATATTAATATGCATTAACTATGTTAATGTCCATATGACATAGGGTTAGAATTATTTGTATGGTTATAACCTATAGGGTCTCTAGTATCTTGTCTATAATGGATGATCTATTATCTCACTAGTTACCTAATCTTAATCGAATTAAGAGAGTTTCTGTCATTATTGTTGTTTGCAGTAATATTTGGTATATGGACTTATGTTTTTGTTGCATATTTTAGATCACGCTCTAATACTCCTCAAATAGATTCAAATCAATTTCGTATTCTTACTAAAGAAACAGAAAAATATAGTGACACGGTAGAAAAGCAGATACAACCCCACACGTTAAACAACGGTTTGCCATTTTTTAGTGTAATATTGCCTGTAAGAAATGAAGAAAAGTATATCCAAAGATGTCTATTGTCATTACTTGATCAGGACTATCCTTACTTTGAGGTTATAGTAGTAGATGACAATTCAACAGATGACACCCTAAAAGCAATTCAAAAGGTCAAAAAAAGGAAAGGCACGTTACACTATCAAGAAATAGAGAAAAGAGCTCTGCTAGCAATAGAAGAAGAGGAGGAGGAAGAAACTAAACTAAAGATTCTATCCCTCAAAGACAAGCCAGAGAACTGGGCAGGAAAAACATGGGCCTCTGAGCAAGGATATTTGAAGAGTAAAGGAAGCATTTTACTATTTACTGATGGTGACACACGTTATCATAGAAAAGATGTGATATCTTCGGCTTTATCATATATGCACAGGCAGAATCTAGATGTATTAACAGGGATTCCCTCTTCAGGAAAGATACAGGACTCTTGGTCGAAAATTCTCCTACCATTATGGGAGCTAGTAAATGTTCTGTTCGGTGTTAACAATACGGCTGATGTCAACAACCCAAAATCAAAATATGCCTATCTTATGGGGAGTTTTTTTATAATAAAAAGAAAAGTCTTCAAAGATATAGGAACATTTCATTCAGTTAGAGGAGCACTACAGGAGGATAAAGCACTTGGATTTAGCATAAAGGAAAAAGGATACGATATGAAAATTGTAAGACTAAATGGATTGGTATCACTTGAAGGATCCAAAAAGAATTTGTTTGGACTTTGGCATCTGATAGGAAGAACAGTTGCTCCCCTTGTAGTTAAAAATAGGGTAAGAGTTGTAACAAATTTATTTACTATATTCTTGATTTCATTACTCCCTTTCATTACTCTTACTTTCATGTTATTTTCTATTGTTCACGAGCAAATACATTTTTCCTCCCCTGCTCCTCCTACCTTGCAAATATTCCTTTCTCAGCCTGGATCTGACTATTATTTGTATTATTGGATACTGCTACTCAATATAATATGTTGCCTCATAGTCATAATTGCATCAGCAATAAAAGGAATTCTTGAATACAGACTATCGCCTATTTACTCCTTATTGAGTCTTTTCGGTGCATCTTTTTTAACAGTTGCTTGTGCATACTGCATCCTACCATTACTTTTATTCAGTAAAACAAGACCAATTGTATGGCAAGGAAGAAAATATATTTACAAAAAAGAACAAGGGGGATTTTCATTATGATATTAGATAAAAAAGTAGGAACTGAACAGAACACTAGAAGCTGGCTGGCGATTTAGTACAGAAAAATATCTCAAATGATTAATTAATTATGTTTGCCAATTTTCATAAGCTGCAGGTGCAAGCATCCAACAAACAAGATGTTGGGGATAGAAGTAAGATATCTCAAGAAAAAAAGAACGAGCAAAAATGATTAAGGAGGTTGACTTGCCTTAGAAGTAATATTTGGATACAATAACATATCGCTCCAACCAGCTTAAAATATATTCATCAACATCTATAACTCATGAGAGAAAATGAACAACAGCCACTTACAATAGGCGCGATGACTGGGTAACAGCAAACAATATTTTTCACGAACTATGCGAGCTTGATGCAGACGACAGACAGGCGGATAATGATCCTGCTTGGAATGATTAGAAGTTCTAGTCAAGGAACGATTGGGAGCATATCATGTCAGCGAGAATATCCGTCATCTTGCAGAAGATATACTTGAGCGTGAGAGAGGATTCATAGAACGTAATCCGCACACCTTCAACATAAGACTAACCGTACTGGGTAGAGCCAACTGTGGCAGGCAAATAGATGGCCGACCAGCAGAAACAATCTAAAGACTTGTCACTTTCTTCCCTTTCATTATTTCTTCCTACATAGGCACTAACTAGATCCAAAATATAAAGTCACCCTAGATCCAGCACTGCCATCAGCTTCATACTTAAACTGATTATCAGTATTCTATCTATTACCCACAAGTCTTTTGCCTTATACTTTCTTTCTGCTGGATCTCTAAATATAAGCTCATCATACTTTAACATCTCATTTTGTGATCCGGCCCTTTTCATATGTGTGGTCAGTTCGTTTACTTCCTTGATGGCATGGGTAAGAGGCAAAATAAAGTATCCCTTGTATGGAGGTTAACCAGAAGGAATGTATATACTGAGATAACATTCAGATTTTTGATATTTGGACGCAATACTCTATATGATCCACTTTTTCATTAATAACAGAATCTACTCGTACTACTAAGATTTAAAGAGCACAATCACGTAGCTCCCAATAAAATGGTTGTAATGGTTAGTTGTAAGAACTGCGGGAAAGAGTTTAGTCTGAGAGCTGTTAGGATAGACAGCGAGGAAAGCCTCAGAACTAACACTTTTTCAAATGTGAACGAGGTATGTCCACATTGCGGCCAAATGAATACTTATAATGATAAAAGCATGATTTGGAGAGAGTAGCTACAAGATCACATAGATTCGAAGAGTTCACATTTTCCCTTTAGCTTACTCTCTTTTAGGATGACTATAGCTTCGACATCAAAGATACCAAAGTTGTTCCCCAGGCGCGATTCCCTGGAACCGTTTGCAATAACTTTAAAGATTACTAAAGATTTCTGCGACAATGTATCATGACTTACTTCTCCCATAAGAATTAAAGACAGTAGGTCTTGGTTACCGGACATCCGGAACCGCAACCACGCCAATCGTGCAGGCTCCTACGTTCGTATGTGGTCTTAAGGACCTTATTTTTCGAGGCCAATATTAAAAAAGATTATGTTCCTTCCTGTTGGATTGCCTCCCACTCTTGACCGCTCTATAACGATCTTCGCAATATATGACTTTCCTTTATAGAGATATTCCGCTTCATCTAAGAGCTAATCCATTACGGAAAAATTTACAAGGAAAAAGTTAGAGCTAAGAAGAACAAATGTTGTTGGTGCAAAAACCAACAGGTGCACCGGATACAAGTAGTTAAGACTTTAGATGAGCTATTTACATTTCTACAGTTGCACAAAAATTCTTATGTTATATGATGGAAACAACATCATCATGTTCAGTTATCAAACAAAGAAATGCCCTCATCTTGATACCTACAATATTATCATTGGTATCGGGAATGGTAAATTCAGCTCCGCATGAAGCGTTTGCACAATCAGCCAACACAATAACCGGATCGGGATCTTCAATGATAACACAAGAACAGGCCATACAGGTGGCGATTACTAACAGTCTGTTCAGATTACAGACGTCGGGGAAACTGAACTTTACGATGAAAATGACAGAACAGTGTATAAAGTCGATATAGTCAAAGGAAATCAGGAATTAGAAGTAAATGTGGATGCACTAACTGGAGAAGTTGTAAACATTGAACCAGATTAAGACTAAGGGAATATGAAGAAGAATAAATCATAGAAACTATGTAAATTGTGCAATCACGAAGATAGTGGTTATGTCCTGGCTTGTGCCAAGACTACGTCAAGATAGCCAGCACTAACAGTACTCTTCTAATTAGATAAGTGCTTTATCAATAGACGTATACCATAACTTATCCGATCCGAAAACATATACAAATGGTCTTCTGTGATTAAATTGCTTTAAGGCTAGCTAAAGAAGCCAACTATTCCTTTTATTTTCAATTTTCATAGTCGACGGCTGGACCATTTCATTAACGGTATTATACAATTGAAGCAAGCGCATTCCTTTAGGACTTGTTCTATATGTCATCATGCCTTGTTCATATTCTATCAAACCATCCTCAATTAAGGAAAGCAAGTATTCTTTCATATATTCATACGATAGAGCAGCCTTGTACATGATTATTGTTTTGGTCGCACCTCCCCCGTTCGCAGCCTCCAATATAGCTCCAATTATCTCAGTCCTACTTCTATGTTTCATACCTTTCATATGGATCACTTTTACAGTGCTTATGATAAATGGTCTTCAGAATATAAATTGATTTATCATATCTTCTATATCTTTCTTCTAATCAATGATTAGCTCCGGATAATGAAGCCTGCAATCCTGACGGAGAGGGAAAGTCCTTCAGGATTTGGGTTTAACGAAGACGGCCAGTGTATTCCTCAGGGAAAATGTCCTGATGGATATAGTAGACTTGATGATGACGAAACTGGTAGATGCTACCCAGAAAGGGACATGAAGAGGTGCCCTGATGGTTCGGTGATACACGCAGGAGAACAATGTCCAACTCCAATACCTACGCCAGAGCCTACACAGAATCTCCAACAGAAGAGCTGACGGCTAACTGTGGCGGTGTTCCTTGCACTCTCTCAGAAAAAGAAGACTCTAGCATAGAGGTCGAAGACTCTGGACCAACAGACCCGGGTTCAGATCAGGAGTCACTTCCTCCTCGCGTACCAGAACCTCCAGATGATGATTGCCTCTACGACCCATCGCTACTAAAATGTGCTCCTATAGATGGAAAATGTCCTGTGGGCCTTAACATGAATGAAGACGAGATACGGATGTTGATCCGCTGCAAAAGTTCACTATTAGAAGCTGTTCAGTAAACCTCAAATTATATATTGGTTATATTAGGTATGCTATCTAACTA
>JALZGI010000315.1 GCA_030861105.1 Thermoproteota archaeon | reverse complement strand
CTATAACTACCTCATTTTTTATTCTGTTATGATAGGAGAGGATTTTGATATTAACCTCCGATGTTTAGTCTTCTCATATACTAATATACAAACGGAAAGTCTTAATCTTTGTCCTAGAGTTCCAGATTGAATGTCGTTGCAGACATTGATGTAATAGCCACAACGTTTAGATCAGCCTGAGTGGTTGTTTCTACTCTCTGCATAACTGCTGACCTGAATAAGTGAATGGATTCCCTCATTTCTTTAGCCCATTGTATCATTTCTTTCTGTCATCATCGTTAAAGCCGCCTATCGACTACATAGTACCCCTCGTTCCATGCTGTAGTGGCACAGCATGAACCATTTCAGGACCGTTTTCAGCAACCTCAAAAGTGTTCTCTTGGTAACAGTCTCAGGTCCAAAACCATATTATGCTCTAGCCGTTCCATATTGTTGACATTTGATAGGCTGTTGGTTGGCTTAAGGTTACACCCCCCTTCCTGATGCTCCAGCTCGCTCGTACACTCGCAGTTACGCGAACCGTTAGGGTTTTGGTATTTGGTTCAGATAAGCATTCACCGAGTTAATACCACTAGACAACTGGCCGCGTCAAGTCCAGAGGCATTACTTTCTTTAAGAATATAGCAAGAACTATGAAAATAATAGATACCAAAGCAGCAGTAAGAAATACAAGGTTATATGCCTCTGCCGAAGGAAATAAAGCTATTGCATTATCTTTTAGTAATGGCTCTGTATTTGATTGTAAATACATCCCTGCAATAACTGGTCCTATCGACATCCCAATAAAATCTAAGACAAGAGTCATTCCAACTGAAGCGCCAGTAAATTGTATAGGAACAGACCTCAAAAGTATATTCCAACCAGCGCTACTTATCAGCGTAGCACCTATTGATATTGCAGCAAGATTTGCAATTATAGATAGCTCTAACGAATGAAATGCTAACAAGCCAAAGTATCCTACGAAAGACGCTATGCTTCCTATCAATAATGGCTTAAGGTTACCGAACTTATCAATCATAAAACCAACAATAGGAGCGAATGCTAGAAACGTTAGCATAAAAGTATTCTGAATCATTCCCGCTTCTATTGCGTTGCCGCCGAATCCAACTGGAGATGGGGCCCCTATCAATATAGGTATTGTCAAATAAATCATTAATTTAGAAGTTTCAAGAACAATGAACATAAGATTAACAGATACAACGATTCTGTTTGCTAATAGTTTTAGGTTAATTAATGGTGATATTGCTTTTCTTTCTACTGCTATAAATAGTAGCAGGAAGATTGCACCTACTGGAATAAGAATTATGGGAAAAGCAGTTATCATTACGCCAGAAGAAGAAGAGTCAACACCAGGACGGAGGTTAGAATCAGTATTCAAATAGCTAAGAGCAATAAGAAACGTAGCTACTGTAGCTGCTAATGCTATGGCACCTTTTATGTCTAAAATAGTTTGCTTTCCTGTTTTTTCTTCTCCCCCTTTTTGCTTTTCTTGCTGCTCTTTCTTTTCGTCGTCTTTCAAACGAAGAAACAACATAACAATTAGAAAGAATACAATTACAACTGGTATAAGAGAAATAAATGTAAAATGCCATCCAAAGTAATGTACAACAAATCCCCCAATTCCTACACCCATTGCTGAACCTGCAGCATGAGAAGATGATATTATTGTCTGGGCTACGCCATACCTTTGTTGAGGAAATTCTGTTCTTATGATTGATAAGCTAGTTGTGAACACAGATAATCCAACGCCTTGGAGTATTCTCGTACCAATAAGAAATGATAAATCAGTAGTAAATGCTCCTAAAAATATGCTTGCAGCAAATATTATGAGTACAACCATTAGTACCTTTTTCTTACCATAAATGTCAGAGAGTTTTCCTATCAACGGAGTAACAATGGCAGCTGTAATTAAGTAGCCTGATAGTATCCAAGATGATGTATTGTAACTAGCATTAAAATCCTTAATAATGTCAGGAATAGCCGGTAACAACATAGTCTCAGCATACATAACTAAAACTGAGACAGAGCTTAAGATGGCAAGGTTTATCCATGCGTTAGTAGGAACAGTAGAAGTGCCATTCTTCTTTTTCTGACTCATTTTTATTCGCTGTCCAATTAAGAGGACGTAATATGCTAGTAATTTTAATCAATATTAATCAATATATTAGGGCTAGTAACTGTGAAGCATTTGCTTAAATGCACTCTTCAATCCTACAGATATCATCAATACATGAATAAGTTGCTAGCAGAAATAGCATACCAATGTTTAAGAGAGCACAATCCGAACAGATTTCTCTTATGAATGATTATCTTAAACAAACATCTATTCATCATAACACAAAATGTAATCGCTGTAAAAACAATCTAGCAGAGATATTTCAGGAAAGCGGCGAGTTCTGTTTACAATGCGGCAAGATAGAACCTATCCGAATCTCTAATCTAGACTACGCTATTTAGCCTTACATGCGTTTGTATTAAATCGTATTAAATCTCTTTATTACCTGTTTTCACAGCTCGATACATTAAACAAGAACAATGAGCAAAAAACCCTTGATAATCGGGATCAGTGTTTTCATACTTGCTTTAGTCATCGTCGCTGCTGTTGCTTTATACAATTACTATATTATCGATCCGAGTAAACTTCCACAACCTTCCGACGATACAACCAAATTTAGAGCTGAACCTGTGCAAGGCGACATGATATATCCAACAAAAGTAGGAGGGGAAGAGTGGTTTATGGATACTGACCAGCCGAATAGAGATAGGAGATTTGACGCTAATGCCAATCTAACAAGAAATCAAGATGGTAGCTGGTCAGTTGACTCAGAAGAGAATACTCGACTAAATGTTTGGACTAAGGGTTCAGGTGATTTTAGAAATAAGGGAGGAATGGATACATACAATCATAGCACAATTGAATCACGAGGCCATTGGTACAAACCCTCAGATTGGAAAAATGTTGAGATGACAGGTTTTTTCAAGTTAAACGAATATGTGGAAGATGAATTCAGTATGTTTAGTCGTAGCATATGGCATAATAGAACTTATAACGGCTGTGGCGGATCCGACTATAAACCGAAACTGCATTTTGATGGTTCAGTGACGCTTGATAAAGAAGAGTGGCATGTGCATTATACTGACCAACCAAAAACAGCTTGGATGCCTGAACATAAGATCATTGATGGATTAGGGAATTTGACAAACAAATGGATTGGATTAAAAAACATTGTATACAATATAGAACAAAATGGCACTTCCTATCCTAGGATGGAAATGTGGATTGACCAGAATAACAATAATACATGGAAAAGGGTTCATGAATATGTAGATAGAGGAGGCTGGGGCTCAACGATGAATAGATGTGGAGGAGCGCCAGACCAGCTTATTACTTGGGGTTCTCCTGTTGCCACATTTAGATGGGACGATACGGCAGACGTGGATTTTAAGAATTTATCGGTTCGGGAAATTGAGCCTCCTTGAAATGTGACTCTTGGCTCAGAAATAATACAAGTAGCTAGCAAAATCTAAAACAGGATAGCAAAAACTAAAAGCCTTCCTAATACCTGTAACTAACATAAAGTGACATTCAAAGAACTTCGTAAAATAATAGCAGAAAAGAATAAAGAAATGGAAATGAAAAGCAAGTTTTATGATCCAGCCTATTACTGGAAAGGTAAAAGGATAGTTACATTGGATCAATGGTACCAAATAGAAAGAGACTATTCACTGAAGGCAGCCTTACAGTATTTTCCTAACGATTTCCCCCAGCATGGGTTCAATTATATCTTGGATAATATAGAAGATCAATCTCTAAAGCAAGAAGCCGATCACTGGTATTCTGACTTTACAAAACTAATGAAATATACTTAAAAATGCACAGTATGGAAGGCCGGAATGTTTTCACTGTCTTCTAAGTCCAGATAGAGAAGAAGCTGCAATATTTATGGGAATAAACAAAGTGATATCAAGGGCTTTAGACTTCTGTCTATCCCTGTAACGTCCTCAATAGATATGCCTGTCCATATGATAAGAAGATGATTTTTGTTGATAGGAAGACACAACGGGGGGACGGTATTACCAAAAAGCCTGATGTCGATTACCTCTTTTATATATCAGAACTTGCTTTTGCAGTTGAGTAAGCTTTGGCTAAAGCACAAGAGGAAGACTCTAGATTTAGGATAAAAAGTGCTGAAGATGTGTATCAAGTATTGACAGATAAGGAAGGAAGAACATATGCAATACAAAGACAGGATAGTAGAGTTTTTTATGAATATGAAGGATAGAAAAAGGTAGAAGACCTGAGAGTTTATTAGCTATAAGCAAAGCAGAAACATACCTAATCTCCATTGTCTCTGCCATTGGGACGTGATATAGATATTAATATGAATCCCCAGACTATTGTTACGTGAACAGCAAACTAAAGGAATCTCGTCTTGTCTATAAAAGTGCATATTTGGAAGTGTATGAAGATTTATTGAAGATTAATAGTAAACAAGAAGGTAAACAAGACAATAATATCCATAATGATGATAATAATCTAAAGATATTCCAGAGAATAAAGACAACACATGATAACGCTGCTGTAATTCCTATTCTTTTTGATGGTTCATTACTGATGGTAGAAAGTTATCGTTATGGAGTAGACAAAGTACTTTTAGAATTCCCTGGTGGAACAATAGAAGAAAATGAAGAACCTATCAAGACAGCAAGAAAAGAACTGTTACAAGAAACAGGATATCAATCCAAAGCACTTGAATATAAAGGATGGTTTTACACATGGCCAGCAAAAATGAATCAAAAAATACATTTGTTTTTGGCAAAAGCATTAGAGAAAGTTTCAGAACAAGATTTAGAGGAAACAGAAAGTATAAAAGTTAAAATAATTCCAGAAGAGGAACTGATAGCCAAACTAAAGAATCACGAAATAAAGAGTGCTATAGCAATAACTGCACTTTTTTATGGATACATTTTGGATACAAGACTGAATAGACAATAAAGGCCCATGGTTCAATTGAAAGAATCAATCATTGTTACACAATCATTGTTACAAATACGCAATATACTAAAATACAAATGGTGTCGTTATTGCTGATGTTATTGGGTTTATTGATTCAGGATTAAAGCTTCACTGCATCTGTCAAATCGCTAGCCTCTCTTCTGTTGTTTATTCCATTTCTCTGTAGTGTGCTGATGCCAAGGGAGTCTAGCTCTTTAGCCACTAGTCGTATCGTTCAGGATGTTCTCCTTGAGTCATAAGACATACAGATCACATTATGACTATATAACGTCTCACTAAGGTTGCAAAAAATACAAAACTGACAGCAACCAGTAATGCTATCAAAAAACCAAGACTAACAAACTGAATCGTTTAAGAAAACATGAAGGGAAAAGTGACTATCCATATGGTATGACAGATCATAAGATAAGTATACAAAACTTTAACTAAGCAAAGACAAAGCATGTCCTTCTCCTCGCTTATGGCTACCGTCTCAGTATGTATTCGTTGTAAGGTTAGACAAGCAGACATATTTCAGGAAAGCGGCGAGTTCTGTTTATACTGTTGGCAGGACAGAACTCTTCCTGATATCTAAAAGAAGCTGAGAACCTATTATTAATCATAACAATGAGTATACTCCGGTAATCGGTGACATCAAGCTCATTATCTCATCAAGAGCAGAAGAAGAATATCTTGATTGTAGATAACGAACCTGATATGACATCACTGCTAAAGATGGCACTAGAACGCGTAGGATTTATTATCGACGCATTCAATGACCCTGTTCTGGCGCTCAAAAGCTTTAAACCAAACTTGTATGACCTTGTTCTTCTGGACGTCATGATGCCGGAGATGGATGGCTTTGAGTTATACGATCAGCTAAAGAAGATGGATCCAGGGATAAAAGTCTGCTTCCTGACTGCTTCTACTGAAACATATCGCGAAGAACTAAGCAAAGAAAAATACCGTGAGATAAGTAAAGATCTATTCTTGGAAATGCCACTACCACTAAATGAGATTATAACTGAAGTAAAGAAACGAATAGATTTATCATAATGCAATCTTGTTATAGTTCTAAAGTTTAAAGATACTTATAACCTAATCATCTTATTGCTGATTCTATCATCTTTTTTAGCAGATGAATACTGATTGGTTTACTGACTATATTGACTACACAATCCATTGTCTCTAACTGTGGAATAACTTCTTTTTCAAGTTCATATGCACTCATTAGGATAGTATTCGTGCCGTTAAGCTCTCTTATCTTGCATGCAACATCATCTCCTGTCATATCACCTAGTCTATAATCCAAAAGAAGAACATCTATTTTGTTGCCTTTCTTTTTCTCTTTAGCATATTTGTCTAGACATTCTTTGCCAGAGCTGGCCTTCACCACTTCATATATTGGTTCTAATGCTAACTCAAAGAGGCGTAGCATGTCTTGGTCATCATCGCATATCATCACCCTGTGTCTCGTTCTTTTCCTGTCTCCTCTATAATAAATCAAGGCTGGTGGCTGTAAGCCTTGTAACTCTTATATAAATATTTGTCAGATATTCAAATCTTTTGATAATAAAGGACAAGAAATAAAGGAATTACTAATTCTGGGACATTTTTTGTTATGATTCTTTAACAGGATACTAATCAATTCAATAGCAGGACAAGGAAATATTATCCAATTTTAGGATATAATATCAGTTGATCACATATTTGCGACATTATATGTAAAAAAGAAGGACGATAAATGATTTATTATTGAAATAATTACATATTGATTCCTCTATTACTTTCCTGTCTCCTCTATAATAAATCAAAGGCTGGTGGCTGTAAGCCTTGTAATTCATTTAAGTATTTATCATATATTCAAATCTTGTGATAATAACGATAGGAAATAAAAGAATTACTAATGCCGAGCACCCTTTAGATAATAAATGGAACACCATAGCCATAGCATAATAAATAGTCAAACTCCAGATAGACCTAACTG
>JALZGI010000287.1 GCA_030861105.1 Thermoproteota archaeon | reverse complement strand
AGCTTTCCTTCCAGAGCGAGCTTGTACATTTCAGCTACATATGGGTTCTTTGCTGGTGTCTCTGCTCCAAGTTCTACTAGACGTGCATAAACTCTTACCACATATGCAAGAGCTCCCATGAAGGCCACAACGACTCCCATGTTAAACATCCAGTGATTAGGGACTGCAAATATTTCTTCTACAAACCAAAAGTGCCACATTTCGTTGACTCCAATGGTGAACATAGTTGCAAGGTATCCGATAATTGTTATCTTCAACCCTGTATTCATAGAGTTATTTGGTCCTCTCAAGATTGGCACTCTTCTGTCATACATTGCTACAAATCCCCAACCTAATGGGAGAGCTACAAAGTGGCTGTATAACCACCAGTGTGCTGGAGTGAATGCACTGTCTCTAATTGCTGTTTGGTGTAATGATCCGTCAACGAAGTTGTCTACCTCTACTGACGCTGCTATTGAACCCAACATGATGACCATTATGTATATCTTCTTTAGTCTCTGGATTTCTACTTCCTTTGGTATTAGTGCTGGTATTTGGGCCATTAGCTCACACCATATTTTCATTTCTAAAGTATTAAAGTCTTGCGTGCTAGGATTTATAATCTTGGATCAACCTTTTAGCTAATTATATCAATTTCACCGTAGGAGATTGTAATTAATACCTGGATGCTTGAAGGAGTATATCAAAGGTCATATCTATCACAGATGATTAGCACTTACGATTATCGCAGGTTAGAAGGCATTCCCTTTTTATGTCATGTTAAACATGTTAAACTGAGCAAGTATGGAGAAAGCAGGTCAATTAGTAAGAGAAAGTAGATCTGATATAAACATAGAGCTTTCAAAACAGGCTAGGCATGGTGTCATAGAGATTCTCAACCGTGTATTATGTGATGAAAACATTCTGTACATCAAGACCAAAAATTATCATTGGAACGTAGTTGGCCCTGATTTTAGTGAAAGACATGCATTTTTCCGAGGACAATATGAGACACTTGACGAGATTATAGACGAGGTCGCAGAGAGAGTTCGCAATCTAAATGGGAAGTCATTGGGCACATATTCGGAATATTTGGAACACGGTAGACTAAAGGAATCGCCCGGAATATATCCTGATGATATGACGATGATATCCAATCTGTTGGCAGACCATGAACAGGTAATTAGGACCCTACGTAAGGATGCAGATAGATGCGAAGACGAATATCATGATATGGGCACAAATGACTTCTTGATTGGGTTAATGCAAAAGCATGAGAAAATAGCATGGATGTTAAGAGCTCATCTAGACAAAGGATAAACTTTAGAGAACCACAGCCTTTTTCATTATATTTTTGTTACGATACTTTATCCGTTTCTCCACTAGTTAATTTTAGCCCATATTTGCTGCTATTTTGACCTCCAATGTTTTTAACACACAGATCTAAATGCGAAAACAAGACAGACAATGAAGAATCCCCACAGAAGTTATCAATATCATAATTATCCTATAATTACAACTATTGGGACAAAGTTTAGGTCATCCTCTGAGTTATCAGCATCATCCAGGATATTCTAGATTGTTTGTCAATTCGAAAATTTATGTAAGTAGTAATGCGTATTGATCTGGTTATGATAAACCAATGGGTTACACAAGATAGCGCTGATAGAAATCGTAATAAGATATGACAAATCATAGGATAAAATTTATTACATCAACTAACTTGTCATCTTTAGAACTACTGGTAAACAATTGGCTTAAGAATGAAATGAACATACACATACGACAGATGAGCCTCTATACTGATATCAATGATGATTATGAAATGACACTTATGATTTGGTACGATGTTGTAAATGAGTATACAAAAGGGGAAAAGCAGCAAAGAATAGGAAAAAATGACACAACAGGGAAAGATGTTGAAAAACTAGTAAAAATCAGCAGCGCGAGGACATAGGTTCCCTTAAAGAAATCGGGTTCTTTGCAAAAGTGGTAGTAGGTAAACTAAGAGCTTCTTTTTGAACTATTAAATTTCTTACGATAAAAAATAACAGATAAAAGACATGAACTTTGACACATCTAAGCCAAAAGGGTTTAGTGAAACTATTTGTAATTGTGCATCCTGAAAACATAAAGTTACATCAGAATGTATGAAAGTCAATTGGAGTTGATGTAGGGAGATCAATTATTCTGTGGTCTTATAAATAGAAGGATTTACTCCTCGTAAGAATATTTTGTTGGATTTAACTTCCGAAAGCCAAGCGAGACATTGAGTGTTCCCAGGGCTCCGGATTTTTTGTGATCTATCCCCCAAAACTTTAGGCAAGGTTGCTAGAGTTCAGTCCATAATAGTAATATCTCACAATTTGGAAAGGGAGCGGGCCGCCCGAAAGCTGGTGGAGCCTAGTTAGTAAGTATCATTACTCAGCTATATTATCAGAAAGTAGGTGTTCTTCTTCAATCACCTACTCATTTTTAATGTATATTTCAATGGCTAGTAATAAATGGGAGTAAAAGAAGTATTAGTCTGACCATGCGTCCGAAGATCGGTTTTCACGTTTCAATTTCCGGTGGTATATCAAATTCTATAGACAATGCTTTAAAAATTGGTTGCAATGCGTTTCAAATATTTAGCAGGAATCCACGAGGATGGGTTGCTAAACCCCTGCACGATTTGGATGTAGAGAACTTTAGAAAAAAGTTGAATGAAAGCAAAAGCAAAATTGATAGAAATTCGATATTCGTGCATATGCCATATCTGCCTAATCTTTCCTCTTCTAATGGTGAATTACACAAAAAATCAACTGACACTCTTCTTGAAGAAGTAAAAAGATGTAGTACATTAGGCATTCCTTATGTTATACTGCATCTTGGAAGACATGGTGAAAAAGGCAAAGAAGATGGGATTAAACTAATTCAAGAGGCTTGCAATTCCGTAACTAGAAACTATCCTCAACTATTGTCGCCAGTTACAAAAGAGAGAATGTCAAAAAAAGGTGATATAACCAAAGACTCCAAATCGGTAATGATGTTACTTGAAAATAGTGCAGGCGGGAGAAATAGTATAGGAAGTAGGTTTGGTGAGCTTGGTTTAATTCTTGATAAACTTAAATCCTCTTCTGGTAGGACAAACTCATTTGGTATTTGTCTTGATACATGTCATGCATTTGCTGCAGGCTATGATCTGAGGACAAAGGAAGGCATAGAGGAAACCTTAGATGAATTTCAGAGCGAAATAGGACTGGGCAATCTGAAAGTCATACATCTTAATGATTCAAGAGAAGATTTGAATTCAAATCGCGACCGGCATGAGCATATAGGTTTAGGTAAAATAGGACAAAAAGGATTTAGGGAATTCCTCAGACACAATGTAATAAGAAAGTTACCAATTATAATGGAAACCCCCATAGATAGTAGAAGAGGCGATTCTGATAACCTAAAGATTGTTTTAGACTTACTCAATTGATAATATTAAAGGAAGAAATAAGTTGCTTTACTAGATAATATTGGGGTTGTAATATCCTGGAGGACAAGGCGACTACAATAAGAATAGGAACTTCTGGCTATACATACTCATGGAATAAGAAAAAGCCTACAGCTTTTGAGTGGTACGTTAGCCGGGGATTCAATTCTGTTGAGATTAATGCTAGCTACTATAGATTTCCAATGGAATCTTGGATAAATACATGGCTTTCCGCAGCACCCCGTCATTTTACCTTTTCTATTAAGGTTAGTCGTTATATTACAGATTATGTAAGATTGAAAGGACAAAAGGCATTACAATTATGGGATAAATTCAGCAAGACTCTTGATCGAATATCCGACAAAATTGACTTTTGGCTCTTCAAGATGCCACCTTCATTCAAATATAATTTTGATAACCTGGAAATAGTACGAGATTTCTTCAATAACAGTGGATTAAAAAATAACAAAGCTGTTATAGAGTTCAGAGATCCATCATGGTGGGAAATAACCGACAAGATTTCAGAAATAGGACTCATTTTTTGTTCAGTAGATGCTCCAGGGCTTCCCCGCAGGAGAATTGTTACTAATAATGCATTCTATCTAAGGATACACGGCTATAAAAAATGGTATAGCCATATCTATTCAAAAGAGGAGCTCGACATCATGATATCATCGGTCATAAGACTAAATGCAAGTAAGAAGGCAATATATTTGAACAATGATCATGGTATGCTAAAAAATGGGCTTTATCTATTAGAAAAACTTAAGCCAATATAATTTAATCTTCGATAGGGTTTACATTTTGAATTCAGCTTAGTAGGACATATGGCTACGAGATTTTACAATCGAACTTTCACTCAAAATGCTGTTTACTGGCTGTATATATTTTTTAATTACTTTCTTAATTCCTTTGCATAAACCTTGTTATTTCTTCAGTTTAGAATCTGTACATGCCCTAATTGGACCATTGCTAATTTGTCTTTTATTCGAGATATTTTAAAAGAATTGGATAATTTATAATATGGCGCATAGAGGATACACACATCACAAAACTAAGTAGAACATGTTGGTTCAAAGAGATACCGGTTCACTGGAACCTTGGAATATATCAGAAGATGAATTTCCAATAGAAGGCTCGATGTACGAAAAATTAAAATTCTTCTTGAGATACGCCATCCTTGCTCCTTCTATCCATAATACGCAACCGTGGGCTTTTAGCATTGCAAGTAATGATATAATAGAACTTTATGCTGATAAAACTAGATCATTGCCTGTATTAGATCCTATTGGTAGACAATTAATTATTAGCTGTGGGATTGCCCTAGGTTACTTGCAAGTAACGATAAGTCACTTTGGATACAAGTACAAAACAGAATTACTACCTCCCACCAATGAGAAAAAGAAGGATAAACATCTCTTGGCTAAAATAAGTATCGATGGCTACAGTGGTAATGGTTTTAACGATAATAATGATAAAATACAAAAATGCAATAATACCCAAGTCAATTCGCTACAAAAGGAAGATACCGATAGTCTATTTGAAGCGATACCTAAACGTAGAACAAATAGATTCAAATTCGACGACAAGAATATTCCTGACATATTACTGGCGGGATTTTACTATATCATAAATAAATATCCACAATATCAAAGACAACAAGTACATCAAGCTCCAATTTGGTTGCATATCGCTGATGAAATTGACGATAAAAATGAATTAGCAGAACTTGTAGCACAGGGAAATCATATTCTATTGTCAGACAAGCATTTTACACGTGAACTAATCAAATGGGCTAATCTAAACAAAAATGGTAGAGGTAAAAGAGGAGGTACGTCACGTCGTGCGTTTGGAATTACCAATTTTATCTCAAAGGTAAAACCTTATCTTCAAATC
>JALZGI010000273.1 GCA_030861105.1 Thermoproteota archaeon | reverse complement strand
ATGATCCCATGCCGCCCGTGTTAGGCCCAGTATCTCCATCGCATGCCCGCTTGTGATCTCTACATATCGCAAGGGGAATGAACGAATTCCCATCACAAATTGCTATATAGGATGCTTCCTTTCCCTTAATTCGCGATTCAACAATTATCCTATCACCCGACTCTCCAAATTCCCTATCAAGCATCAGTGATCGCAGAGCTTGGAATGCTTGTTCTCGAGTACGACAAATGAATACGCCTTTTCCTGCGGCTAAACCCTCTGCTTTAATTACGAGGTCATCGGTTTGACTCTTAACATAATCCTCAGCGTCTCTATAGGATGAGAGGACGACAAATGTTGGCGTCTTTATTCCCGCCTTCTGCATAAATTTCTTACTGAAGACCTTGCTAGACTCTAGCCTTGCGGCAGCTTTCCTGGGCCCAAAAATTCTCAAATTGTTTTCCAAAAATTGATCTACGATTCCTACAGCTAGGGGTCCCTCGGGTCCAACGATGGTGTCGCAGTCATTTGCTGCTGCAAATTCTGTTAGTTTCTTATGATCAAAATAGTCAATATCTACATTGTTGCTAGTTCCTCCGTTGCCAGGACAATGTAGTACTCGCTTTACCATCCTGCTTTGAGCGAGTTTCCATCCCAGAGCATGCTCCCTTCCGCCTGAGCCCAGGATGAATATACTCTTCTTTTTGCTAGACTGCAAGGGATGAACTTTGGCTCCCAGTAATAAATGGTTTAACCTTGCCAAAACCAATTGCACTATGATGCCCTTTTATCTCATATTACTAAGTAAGATGATATGGCTGAAGAGCGGGGTCTGCAAAGGCCTAAGCGAGGGCTTGCGTCGGCGCCAGGAGACATTCGAGAGAGAGTTGCCAGGAAAGGCGGAGCAGCTCCACATCATGCACGAGGTCTTGCTGCTGCCGATGCTGTTACTAGGTCTCGGGTAGCAAGGGCAGGAGGGAATGCTCGTGCACTTGATACCGAGGGTCTAAGGTACGCCGGCAAAAAGGGTGGCGAAGTCGTAAAATCCGAGTATGGCACATCCTTCTATCAATCAATTGGGGGAAGGGGAGGACAATCTGTGAAAGAGAAGTATGGAATACAATTCTACAAGGATATAGGAGAAAAGGGGGGGGCAGTTGTCAAGGAAAAGTATGGCTCAGGTTTCTATAGAGACATTGGCAAAAGAGGGGCTCAAATGCTGAAAGACAGGTCCTCGAAATGAATGATAGAATTGAAGGATCCGAGGACGGTCTTCTAGGGTGAAAGCACGTTCTTGTAAGAATCATTTATTACCGCTTCGATAAAGCCAACATAATCATAGTCGATAAACTCCATTAAGGAGAAAGACTCCTCTCGTACAGCCTTACGCGCACTCGTCAAATGAGTGCAAGGTTTTCCCGATGATAATGACCTAAAATAAAAGCTTTTGCAGGAACAAAAATCCAACTCTGGCGCTGTCCAATACTCGTCGGCCTTACCTACAACAGTGTAGATATTCCTTCCACTTGGTTTAAATGCATGCACCTTTACAGAGTTAGGCCCCATGAGACCGGCGTTTGTAGCCAAGTATAATTCCAGAATGGTTGACCTACTTATAATCCAAATGGCTTACGTACGACCACCCAACACGCTAGCTTATATCCCAAATGTGTCGAATCTTATGCTCCGCTTGGCCATGACGAGCCATATAAATTTGAATTCATATGCTGAAATTAACTTCTAGAACTACGCTGTCTCATCCTTCCCTATCAGAATGAAATGGGGGCGCCAGGACATAAATTTATTATGGACTTATAAATAAGTCGACCATTGAAAGATTACGACTACTTGGTTTTTTGGTTAGATTATTTCAATAAGAACCTTCCTCGAGCAAAAGGTCGGAGAGTTAGAAAAGAGTATGCAATATTTGATCCTACCATATCAGATCTCGTTGAAGCGGCCAGGCAATCTGGATATAACCTCGACCAGGAACAAATTAACGAAGGAGCACGATACCCTAGAAGAGCATTCGTAAAGTCGGGCTACATAGCAATACCCAAGAAGGAGCAAGTTAGAAAGAACCTTTTGCTCATAACACTGGCACAGAGAATGCTGAAGAACAGAACCAGACGGTTAAAACAGTAGATCTTGGATTGAGACTCAGTTTGATCTCCAATGCGTGAGCTTGGCCGAGTTTTACATATAGCCAGAAGCGGTCGAATTATTGTCAAGACCGGCATAGGTACTATAGAGAGAAATGTGAACGGATTTCCAGTATTAGATATCAACGGTAGAAAGATTGGAAAGATACAGGAGATATTTGGACCGGTTATCTCTCCTTATGCCTCTGTCCAGCCGGCTCGCCAAAGAAAGCCAGCGGATGTTGTCGGCGCCCAGGTTTTTATTCCGAATGAAGTATTTACGAAAAAAAAAAGAGGGAAAGGCCATTCAGGATATAAGGCCAATACAAAGGTACCAGACAGGGTCCCGCGCCAAAAATCAGGCTGCTGATTGCCTTATATGCAAAGAATAAGTGGAAAATACCTCTTAAGCTGTATTCTCTCATTATAATGGGGACAGTGTTACAATTTGCACGAATTGTCGCACAACTTACTCTCCGACACTGCCTCTTGTATTGGTCCGGACTATTTCTTTGTAAAACTCCCAAAAGTCATCACCAATATGGTGTAGGTTCTCGATCACATATCCCTTGGTGCTATTGATGGCCATGGTGCTGTCTTCTATCGCTCTTCCAATTGCTAAAACCTTTGAATATTTTTCATCCTTAACTATTACCAGCTCACCTCTAACGAAGGCATCAAATCTGATAATGCCCGGACGAGTTACACGGGCCCCGTTGCAGACGAACCTAATTGCTCCCATATCTACGACCACTGAGGGAAATGCTGACAAGATTTGTTCTGTTCCCAAAAACGGAACGATTGTTTCAGGGTCAATTTGAATTGCATGGAATGCCTTACTACTGATGATCCTCCGTCCGTTTCCGAGCTCATAGCAGATAAAGTTTTTCTCTTTTTTAAAGTTCTGAATGCTGCTAGGCCACTTTGAGCGAATAAGGTTTTTTAGCTCCAAGGTCTCTCTTTTGGAAAGAACTGATTTCTTCATTTAGTTGATAGGGGCGTTGATTTATTGTGAATATTTTCGACCACTTCCCTATCTGCTAGCGGAGTGTACTCGCAACCCATCGGCCCGCAGTATCTTCCCACGTAAAGTGCTTTGGGTCGATAAAGTGCTGGCT
>JALZGI010000245.1 GCA_030861105.1 Thermoproteota archaeon | reverse complement strand
CCCAAATATCGTTCTAGCTTTTTTGCAAAACCCTCGTCTGGTTTCAAGGCTCCGGTTTCAAATTTTCTCAACAATATGGCTCTCTCATTCATTTTTAGCCCAAGCTGTTCATGTGATAGACCTAATTTCATACGTGCTTCTCTAATTAGTCTTGAGTATTCGGGATTAAGTATAGTATCATCAGTAAGCTGAATTCTTCGAGACTTGCTCGTAGAGGAGGATGAAGAGCCAGGTTGTTTTCTCGAGCCATGAGAGGGTGGCGCATAGGGCTTACCTCTTCTTGAGCAACCCACACAAACATCCAAAACGGTATTATCTATCTGTACGGCTCTCTTTCCATCAGTGATTGCGCGCCCGCATAATTCACAGAATGATGATGACATCAAGACTATCTACACTAATGCGAATTTAGCCTTTTCTAAGGAATAAAAAATATCTGGTACTATTTCCTAGACAGAAGATTCAGGAGTATGCTTTACAGGGTTAACCGTGACAATATTTATAAGGATTTTATGTCAGGGTGTACTAACCCAATTGATTGAAACCGCTGCCGCTAAATCCAAGACAAAAAATTTCTCATCATATAGATGCGTTATTTGGAAAAGGGGTCTCTAAAGCTCTACCTATCGAAAAAATACAATTCGAATATTCAAGAAAGACAGGACGCATTAAGAACTTTAGTCTCCAGAATCGGCTGATTGCAACTTTGAGAACAGATGGCGGACTTGCTTTGACGGTATTCGGTGCACAGGAGCTTTCAAGGGTTAAGCATTTTAAGCAGAATTGTGTAATTCCCGCACAGGAGGCGTTTCCCTTTGTTAGTGAAGGGAGATCTTTGTTTTGTAAACACGTACAATGGTGCGGGTCAAATATAAGATCTGGATCTGATGTAGCAGTGTTAGAGAAAGACAGTAGCAAGGTACGAGTCATTGCAACTGGCGTTGCGCTAGTTGACAACTCTCTGATGAGAGGATACCAAAGAGGTGTCGCTGTCAGGATTAGAGAAGGAATAAAAACCCGTAAAATGTAATGATTCTGGTATGATGCGTGGCGGCAACAGAGAAATGAGACGTATGCTAGATAAGATGGGACTTGAGATGAAGGACCTTGGAAATATTGAAGAAGTAATTATTAAAACTGAAACAAGGGAACTTTATCTCATAAAACCTCAGGTTGTAGAAATGAAGGGAAAAGATAGTACTATTTTTCAAGTTGTTGCTACAGATATAGAAGAAAAACAACGAGAAGTTCCATCGATTAAGGAAGAGGATATAATATTAGTAATGCAACAGGCCAACGTTTCGAGAGAACGAGCAGTTCAGGCATTAACCGACGCCAAAGGTGATATGGCACAGGCTATCTTAAATCTTACCACCTGAATCAGAAACAATTAACCCCTCGTATGATATGCACACCAATCATATGTGAGATAAAGGCAAAGTAGTGCATTCAGAATTAGAACGGGAAACGAGACTTGCTCCGATAAACTATAATATGCTCATTCTAAACGATCAATGAATAGATCCTCAGCTTGGCTCTTTTGCAATAAAAGTAACGGTTTAATATCTCTCATAGTAGCATTAATAACTGTTGGAACGTCAAAGTTACTCCGTTGAAAGTATTATCAAGGCGCTATCTAACCTCGAAAGTGATATAGATGCAATCAGTTCCAAGGTTGAAGATTTAAAAAGACACCTAATAAATCAATCAAAGGAGGAGATTGAGAAACTAAAGCAGCAAATGATTTCTTCTGCACAGGAGGAAGCCAAAAAAATAATTGATAGGGCCAGAAGTGAAGCAGAAGCTGAGTCGGCTAGTATTTCTAAGGAGTCAGAAGAGAATCTGTCCAGAATTAAGAAAAATATCAACTCTTTATCAGATACAACAGTAGACAGGATAGTTAAAGTAATTGTGAACGGCTCTATCTCTCACAATTCTGGAGGTAGACGAAGACCAAACGAAGGCATCTCACGCCAAGTAGAACAAACCGCTTAAAGTGATTACAGTCTGACTTTAACATAGTTTACAGAATCCCTATCCATAAGGTTTAAAAGGAAATTTCTCCAAGCAACCATGATGAAACGCCCCTGATTAGGGATGTTTTGCAACAGAAGGTTACGGTTGCCACTGTTTCTGGTCGTTCGTATTATAGAATCATTAATGCTTTGAAAGTGATGAATCTACAATTCGAGTCACTTTCTCCGCAGGAGGCAGCACAAACTGATGCCAAGATTATTATTACAACAAAACAGGAGGCTGAAATTCTTAAGAGAAAAGATTTCCTTCTTGACACAGATCTGGAGAAGCTTCCCGTTCTTATGAAGGCCAAAATCCTTCGCTCCAGTGTGGGCGCCCTCTACCCAGACATGTTAACTATAGGCGTCGACCCAGGCAAGAGAATAGGGATCTCAATTATATTTATGCGCGAGGAAATAGGAAGC
>JALZGI010000218.1 GCA_030861105.1 Thermoproteota archaeon | reverse complement strand
CACGATGGATAATTCCAACCCGAGCAGCCAACGTAGTATTTCAAGTCTCTTTTTCTTGATCCTCCATATGCAGATGTCTTTGCAATTAAGTGAGAACTTGTTATCTAATAATATTTTCCAAAACTTTCGAATGTGAGCGTCTAATATCATCTTTTGACCCATAATTTGGTATATCAATGAGACCATTTTTGAGACTAAATCTTGAGGGGTTTAATCCTCTAGATAACAAGAATTCTAAGTAATGCAAAAACATAGGATCTCTTGTAGTTTGATTGGTTGACTAGTCAGATAGGAACGTTATTGCAAGAATTTATGTTCCTGTTCTTTCCATCATGGCCAATTAATTAACATTGCTAACTTAATTTTTGATTTGAAACCCTAGCTTTTGATATTTAGGGAGGGATGTAGTCTAATATCATCATTGATATTATAGAACTCTCAAAAGATGGGTGACTTAGTTGACTTAATCCTGACGTTGACCAACCAACGTCTCCGCTCCCCTTTCCTCCCTCCCTCACTCCCACAGCGTGTTATCATTTGCTTATATTGACGACCAGATTATAGCAAACTCCCCGCGGTTTGGATGTGATTGGTGAGAAATATCCAAAGTCTCAGGATGGGTCAACAGGCATCAACAAGATGATCGAGTACCCCGTCTGTGGCATAAATGACCTTGCCTTGAGAACGGTTGCAAAATACCAAAGAACTTGAAAAGAATATTCTAATCTATCATCCTTCTATATCCAAAGATAAGAAAGAAATAGCCAAACTTTAGCCTGACTAGACCGACTCAGTTGGACGACTTCTTGAGAATTCATCTCTAGATCATTTAGTTAATTTTTTCTCAGCAGTGTGTAACAGTTGAGTTACACATAATGTCTAAATATTTATATTTCAAACAAAAGGCCTTGACAACAACTTCTGTCTCCGTGATCTGCCATATCTGTGGGAGAGTTCAGAATATAGCAGTAGATTCGGATTCGGAATCTAGCAAGAGTATATGCATCAGCTGTAATATGGAAATTTGATCTCTATATATATTATATACTAATATTCCTGGTAAAATTTTACATACAATTTGTTGAAATAACATACTGTTTAGAAAGCTATTTCTGTGGGAGGGAATATTTTTAGCTCGAACTTGGGAGTTTCGAAATAAAAGTCGAACTTCTCAAAATCTCATCCCTATTTGATAGGTGGTAGATAGACATTTCGCTTATGTCAGCAGCCTTATAGTAAGTCTAATCCATAGTAGTAGGTGGCTGTAAAGAGAATGTAGGGTCTTGGAATACAATTTTCATCGTTATACCTCAGGATCCGGTCTTTCTATAATTTCTTATGCAAGTATATTATAGATCTAAAAGTTACCATGATCTTAATTTAGAAAAGCAACACCGATCCTCATCGTCAGATCTATCACCTCCTCGAGCCAGATATATAAAAAAGAAAAGAAAAATGTCACATTACCTTAATATGATTTCTAGTGCAAATCTTTATTGTATAGTTGGAGTGACTAAAAAATCACGGATGCAACACCCCCAACATTGTTGCCTATAGACGAGTGTGAAGAGTGGATATGGGATATTTTGGATTCTAACAGAGACTCAGGATTCGAATATATAGTCAATGACAATAAGGAATTTCTGATCTTCAATACGAATGATTTTCATGCAGATACAAAGGCATTATATAAGATTAGAAGGCTTACTGGAATGAGATTAGCTCAGATAAGCACTCATAATTGTTATACCCAGCTCTGGTTTTATAGACCAATACCGATACGTCAACAAGAGTGATAACAAATGAATCGCAATTCGTATTGGAGTATAAATTATCGATTGACTATCTATCGAGTCTTTATAGGACCTTATAGAGTCTTATTATAGTACAATGGCATATCTGAAAAAGAATAGCTGCATATCAGTCAAGGTTTCATGATCAGAATCTTCAACAGAAACTGGTATTAGCTCCTTTTGACGCTAGCCCAAAATAGTCCTGTGTGATTTTTATTTGTCTAGGAAGATGGAGGCTCAGCAACAAGGGAGATTAACTATGGTTATTCTATACAAATGGGCAAGAGAATATGATGAGATTCCGCAACTGCCAGAGTCTTGGAGGGGTGTGTTCAAGAGTTCAAATTAGACTAATTGTAAATCAGCATTTTTCAAGATTCTTCTTCTGCGGGGGACATAGTAATCATCCAAATCTGGACCTTGCTGTTGATTGTTATTTTTCATAACGGACTTCGAATATGCAGATCCACTCATGCCCTGTAATAGTGGGTTGATATATGTAATAAGTCTAGGAACAAAGGCATACCATGTAGAGCCAAGTATATATGAATAGGCATTCCTCACCCCAGCTTGATTCCTCTATTTCTATGTCTTAGTTGACTTGCTTATAATTACTTGCTTATGCTCTAGGCGTCTATTGTGGAAATAACTCGGAGTACAAGCAACGTACTCAAAAAAGGGAGTAAGAGCATAATCAACATCCCGAATCATCTAGCCGTTTGCAAGGTACTTTAGAGGATTACAGACTTGAATAATCATATATCCTAGCTACTTTACATAAAGAAAGTGACAAAGGCATACCGAGGAAGATACTTCATAATAGCACAGATGCTAAGTACAATCATTGATGCTGGCACTGAAGGCGCCACTAAAACATCAATTATGTATAGATCATTCCTATCCTATGCGCAACTAAGCGAATATCTTTCATTTCTTGTAGAAAAACGTCTTGTTGACGAGATCCCAAAGCTGACCGAGGGTGGTAGCGGTAACAAAAAAACCTTGTACAAAATTACAGCAAAAGGGCGTCGCTTGTTGCAAATTTCCCAAGAAATTGAGAGTTTAGTAGGTCTTGACTGAGTGAATGCTTAAACTGAATTACTGGATCACATTACTCAAATTTCTTAGTAAATTTTTCTTTAACATTTCTTTATATTGCAGTGGTCTTTATTACTAGTGGGCCTAATACTATAATAATCAGGACCGCAGGGGTTGGCCTAAACTCAGCTAACCGTTATGTTCCCTTCAGGTTACTCTTTGAGTCTCCTGCGGTCCTATTCTCTTTTCGGCGGCTTTATATAAAAACACTTAACAATCGGCAGTCGATATCCGAGAGTGATCGCTAGTGTTATTGAGAGCATTATGTCGAAGAGAATAGTAGTGCACGAGGTTGTACCTATTAGGGGCTGTAAGAGGCGAGAAAAAATATGCACCTTTAGTTATTACTCTTCTCTCTGCCATTCCATCCCCCCTTTCCATGTTGATGCTCATTGCTTATATCTCTGGCAACATTTCAGCTGGCTCAGTCCTCCATTGGTTTGTCCTAATGTCTCTAAGGGCATTATCTAAAATGGTTATGGACCAATCTCACTAGTCGGTTGGCAGGAATATTGCTGAAGACCCAACCCCAATTAAAATAAAAAAGAAAAAAGAAAAAAAGAGTACTTGAGCCTATGATTACGATTAATATCATACGAAAGTATAATTTCTCATAGGTTAATATAACTAGAGTATATATCAGATGGTTTTCCTAAAACAGTTAGAATATTAAATGGAAAACCCTACATATGAGAAAGAGTCAGAATTTGAAGAACTGAGAAAAGAGATATTCTCCACTCTGTCAAAAAATAGAAATTAAATAAAACTTCTAAGGGAGATTGGAGATAAGACCCTTTTTTAAAATCTGTTGGTGTTCTAACCAAACTGGGAAGTCGTCTTGTCATATATCTGAGATCATGTGCTAAAATGAAAGCCTCTGGAATTTTGTGATGACGGTCTAGATAACAATGACGACTGTCAAGTAGATGAAGAATGTGGAACATATTATGAAGGCACTGAACTA
>JALZGI010000155.1 GCA_030861105.1 Thermoproteota archaeon | reverse complement strand
TGCTTTTCAAATGAGTAGTCCAGCATCTCTTCTGGCTTTTCAAGTTTATCTAATACTGTGTTTGTTTTTGCTTTAAAGAGGTTTGATAAACGACTAATAAGGCCCATAGTATCGTATAACAAGTTCTATTTGTTATTAATGTTTATAACCGAAACTGACAGTCCGAGAACCCTACAGATGCACATATGTCTGATAAATTGGTAAGACAAAGGCGAGACTTGTTAGCAAAAAATTTTTAAAATTGGGCTCGTTGTTTAGAATAATGAGAAAAAATATCTACTATATGATTCCGACCTTTATCATTATCAGTGTGACGATAGTAACGGCTGCTCTAGTACAGTTGGAGCAGTTCAAAACATCCTCTTCTTATGTTCTTGCATCTCCACAACAAGAGAACGTAACCATCACAGCCCTTGTCCAACGACTGGGTAAAGAAGACATGGTGAAGGCACTATTAAATGATGCTATTAACAAGACAAGACCCAACCATTCTGACCTTGCCATTAACCTAAAGTATATTGAACTCCATGATCTACCACCTGCTGCTACAAAAGATCAGATGTTAAGGGCTCTAACTAATGGCACAAATATTGATATTATATCTTTAGACCAAATATGGCTTGGTGAATTTGCTCAAAAGGGATTATTGACAGACCTTACAAATTATACTGAAAAATGGGGAAGGTCCTCTGAGTGGTATCAATCAAACTTAGATGGTGGCGTTTATAATGACAAAATATATGGTATTTGGTATGAGACTGACGTAAGGGGAACATGGTATTGGAAGGATTTGTTAAATCAGTCTAATGTGGATCCTGACATACTAAAGACATGGGACGGATATATTGCGGCCGCAAAGAAGCTTAATACAGTTTTAAGACCTCAGGGAATTGAAGGAGTTCACCTTACCGGAGCTAGCCATTCCCCTGACGTATGGTATCCATATCTCTGGATGCTGGGAGGGACAATACTTGAAAGCAGACCAGGACATCCAACTAAGGACTTTTACTGGTATCCTAGTTATAATAGCAGTGAAGGAGTCAAAGCGTTAGAATTCATTAAAGCCCAGGTAGAAGCAGGTGTAAAACCACAGAAAGTTCCCGTAGGAATTGGGGAAATGGATCGTGAATTTGCTAATAAGAAATTTGCAGTGATGATTGAAGGATCTTGGATGCCTGGTGCTTGGTCCAACTTGACTAGACAACAGGTTGATAATATTGGATTCATTCCAATGTTCCCTGTGCCTGATAATAAAACTAAGACCTCTACATTGATGGGTGGATGGGAATTTAGTATTCCAGTCACTTCTTTGCATAAGGATATAGCATGGGAAATAATTGAAAATATGTTAAAACCAGAAGTATTATCCCCTTGGCTGACCAAGCAAGGATTTCTTCCAACACAGACAACACTAGGCCAAGGTACAAGTCCCTATGCTGATCACCTTAGAAAATCTATTCCGTTTTATGACGATATGATCTCAATGATTCCTGATGGAAGAGGTAGACCTAATATCCCAGAATATCAAGCAATTGCTGAACACGTAAGACAGGCATTAGATGAGGTTTACTACGGAATAAAAGAACCAAAACAAGCACTTGATGATGCGGCAGCAAAGTCAGCAAAGGTTTTGGGTTGGTAAATGCAGTAGCCATAATAGAACTGGAGTCATCAGGATGTGAATAAAAACTCATTTTGAGTCATATGCGTATAAAACCGGAAATCTTCTTTATACGATGCTCTAGAACATTTCGCTACAACTAGTTTTAACACAATTCATTTTTCTAAAACACTTTGGAGTGATTGACGCTGCCAAAACTAAAGAAACTATTATGCTAACTCTTATCCGTCTTATCGAATCTTCAATTTTAACTGTTTTTGAATATAACACTACTCTACTTCTAGTAATGGTAATACTTTTTGTGCATCTTTATAATCCATATAAGTAGCCGTCATAAAGCATACCTTAACCTTATCATCTATCTTTTTCATTTCATCAGTAGTTCATGACTATACATCTTTTGGCATTTTAAAGTCAGAAGTATCAAGTCGTATAGTCTAGGCTTAAAAAAGGATAACGCAAGTTTTGGATCATTAAATGTGTCAACAATGTACAAACCACTGTCTTCCAGACCTGTCTTTATTGTTACAGTAATATCAGAATTATCGATCAGAATTATCGATCAGAATTATCGTCTACTACCAAATCCTTTTTCTGCTATTTTGGCCAGTCATCAACACTTCTTGTCTTGTTTATCTAAGTCACAAAATAAACTGTTTATGAGATACGAGAACGTTAACTTGATATTAGAAGTTACATGTCGATACTAGTTCTGTTATTGTTCCATACATTTCTATCTTGATCTTCTCAGGGGAATAAGAAATTTCAGCAGTTGGCTATGAAATCAGATAATGCTATGTTTGCTTACTTCACTCTGATTTCCTGAATTTTGAGACAAGACGATCTTCTCCTCAAACATTTGATTTAAAGCCGTATCAATAAGATTTTCGACGTTTGAGAGGAGTCGCATATTTCTAAAGAGAATTCCTTCCGGAGGAAGGTATTTCTCTAACAACAATCGATAATGGGGTTGTCCAGGAAGAGCAAAAACTGTTTCTTCATTCGCAAATTTGTGAGAAATAAGTAATAATAACTTCAGTCCTCATACCGGGTTGATCAAGAGCCAGTCTAATCCCTGGTGCCATACTGCTTTCTTCATTCAATCGCTGCTTTAGATTCATAGCCTTATCATAATAGCCACCATAGAGACCATAGAGACCATAGAGACCATAGAGACCATAGGGCCCCTTGCGAATAGTTCTATATTCTCTGAAGGAAGAGTAAAAGTCGCGTTTGTTTCACTGAATGTTAGGACAATTATCTTATCCGGATCCGTTTCAACTGATGAAGCCAACTGCTTGTTAGGAATTGTCTCATCAATTCTTTTATAATGTTAAGTTGTTGCCATTCCACTTTGCATATAGTGGCGACATAGTCTGAAGAATACGTATATCTTATATTAACCTTCTCTCATCTTCAAAACTTCCTAACAACTATAAAAGTAATGATTGTTATTATATAATGGATGGACGCAAGAAGGAATGACCATTTAGGATGCCGATGCTAATGTTGCAGTGTAAAAGCTGTGGTAAAGTCTTTGCTGGCCTTTACGTTTCTGAAGGAATTACTGAGGATTTTAAGACTAATGCTACAAAAGCTAGTACTTCTCATACATGCTCTAGAAGGTGCACCAATGAATATGTTCCAGCAGATTACATGGTTTGGTCTTAATATCCATTGGAAAATTTAACTAAAGTAATACTCGTAACATATCCAGATAGTTTTAGACTGGAGGAGGCAAAGAGTCTAGTAGAATCATTACAGAACAAGATTGTTAAAGTATTTACTCAAAAATATCTGGATCGCGCTGAGTATGGAATGGGTTCTGGCAAGGCCGAAGAAATTAAGAACTTTGTGAAGGAACATGCTGTGGACGAGATCCAACAAATAATTGTTGATGAGCATTTGACGACAAAACAGATACACAATTTAGAGAAGCTAACAGGACTGCAAGTAATTGATAGAGAGCGGCTAATACTAAATATATTCTCATCTAGGGCTACAACAACAGAATCAAAACTGCAGATTGAACTTGCCGAGATAAAGTACCAATTTCCCCGTGTCAGAGAAGCTTCAAAAATAATCTCGCATAGTGAAAGTCCAGGAAAGGGTGGTATGGGAGAATACGTAATAGACGTAAAGCTCAGGGAACTGAAAAGACAGATGTCGTTTATCCAACAAAAATTAGAATATGCTCGAAGGAAGCGTGAGCTTTATCATAGACAACGAATGGAAACAAACCTTCCTGTGGTTTCACTTGTAGGCTATACTAGTTCAGGCAAGACCACTTTATTCAATCTGCTTACAGAATCAAATAAGGAGGTATCAGATGATTTATTTACTACGCTATCAACTACAACAAGATCACTAAAACTTAATAACAATAATAATAACAATAATAACAATTCAAAAGTCCTACTTGTAGATACTATTGGCTTTATCAGCAGACTGCCCCATTATATGTTTGATGCATTCAAATCAACATTAGAAGAGTCACTAGGTGCAGATCTGATTTTGCTCCTCATCGATTCTTCAGAGGAAATAGAAGACATACGAATAAAGTATTTGAGCTGTTGGACTGTTCTAGGGGAACTTGGAGTGGATAAATCTAAAGTGCGTGTAATCTTGACCAAATACGATGATAAAAATATGCACTCAGAAAAAATAAAGGAAATTGCAAACAATTTAGAGTTATCTAATCCGATGGTTATATCTGCGAAAGATGGGTATGGGATTCGCAAGTTAAAAACCATGATAAGTCAAGTGTTATTGTTATCATATCACAATCATTCAATAATCCGAAAGGTAGTATAATCCTAGGGCTGGATTCATTTTGTTCGTCTAAATCAATCTAATAGCCAGTAGGATCCTTCTATATAGATTCAATAACAACCATCATATTATTCAAAAATCATATAGAGGTCCCATCCCTCCCTCGAATAATCGTATGCATAAAGCCAAGATAAGGATTTTAACAGATTCTCCGATATGCGGGCAGGACCAAACCTTAATTATGCATAAAACAAATAGATGATATTGAATAAGCATTTTGCAACATAACATATGTAAGACCTGTAACCAAACAATCCATCCTAACTTTGTAGGATATCACAAATGTGGTTATGCTAATTGTCCTGTTTGTAAGACAGCTGTCACAAATTCAGGATACTGGCCCCATCTTAGATCACATCCAGGACATGAGAATGATAATCCTCCACCAAAGATGAATTCAAATTTCACTACTAGAGAAGGCAAGGCAAGGCAAGGCAAGGCTTAGTGCAAGAAAGAGAATTCCTATGTCTTTGTGCACAACAAGTAAGTTACTATGGTAATACAATTGTACGTAATCATGAGCAAATTTTGAATTAAAATAGACAATTTGTCTGTATTAGAGCTAGATCAAATATCCATTACAATCCTTATGGATAATACCACTGATTTCTTATTGGCAAATTCAAAACATGCTGTCAGACCTCCATTTGTTAGGAATGAAAGATTTGTACTTCCACCTCCAGTAGCAGAACATGGATTTTCTGCTCTGGTTACTATTCCTGGGTCTGAAAAAGGTGCTAGCAACTCATTTCTATTTGATACAGGAGTTAGTGAAAATGGTATAATTCATAATGCAGATATATTTGAGATAGATTTCGGTAAGATTGACGGAATTGTCCTAAGCCATGGGCACTTGGATCATTTTGCAGGGTTTGCCAATATTCTAAAGAGGATCTCATTATCAAGACAGGTTAGCGCCAATAACATTGATGTTTTTACACATCCTGATGCATTTCTACGAAGGTGGGAAATCTTTCCTGATGGAACAAGAGTAAAGTCTCCTGTTCTTGATGAACAACAACTTCAGCAACTGGGAGCAGGAATTCATAAAAATACTGGTGTTACATCTCTCCCTAGCAAAGAATCTCCTTTGCTATTAGTTACTGGAGAAATACCTAGAGAAACAAGTTTTGAAAAGGGTTTTCCATATCAATATACCGAAGACCCAAATAATGAAAAAAATCTCATACCAGACCCGTTAATAAGGGACGACCAGGCACTAATTGTAAATATCTCAGACAAGGGACTGGTAATCTTGACTGGCTGTGGGCATGCAGGGATTATAAATACAATAAATTATGCCAAAAAAATAACTAGGATCGACAGAATTCATGCTATTGTAGGAGGATTTCATCTTCCAGCTGATGGCGGAATTTATGAAGCAGCAATTGAACCTACTCTAAAAGAGTTTCAGAAAGCACAACCGGATTACCTTGTGCCATGTCATTGTACAGGTTGGAAAGCAGTTAACAGAATTATTGAAATTATGCCTGAGAAATTTATTCAAAGTAGTGTAGGTACCACTTTTAAGTTTTAGGAATTAAATAATCCAGCATTCGATCTCTTTAATTCAACTACTAGAGGTTTTTATGGAATACGTCTATCCAAAGATGACTCTCCAAATAAAGAACAACAGCCCAAAACTGCAAAATGTGTGACTTTTTTGAGCTCCCACTAGAAGAAAGAAAAGTCCGAATCCTATATAACATAAGATAAATAGCATTTATCGGTGCCATACATCGCTACAGGACTATCATAAGAAAAGAAATTTCTCAAAAACGCCAGAGCCACAAGGAAGTACTGAGCAAAAATCTAGAAAAAGCTCAGGTCTAAGGTTTGTAGTACAGAAGCATGATGCAACAAAGCTTCATTATGATTTCAGATTGGAGACAAAAAAGGGCCCAAGTGGTATATTAAAGTCTTGGGCAGTACCCAAAGGCATCTCACTAGACCCAAATATAAAGAGACTTGCAGTATTAACCGAAGACCATCCATTAGACTACTTGCTTTTCGAAGGAGTTATTCCCGAAGGGAATTATGGGGCAGGTACGGTTATTGTTTGGGACACAGGAATTTACACAACAGAATCAGATCTTTCTGAGCAATTCAATAAGGGTAAAATTGGTTTTACTTTAAACGGTCAGAAGTTAAGAGGAAGGTTTTACCTGGTTAGAACAAGCACTGAAAATCAATGGCTCTTGCTAAAGAAAAGCGACCAGTTCGATTCTAAAGAAGACCTCACTATTAGTAGGCCTGAGTCAGTACTTACTGGAAGAAGTAACAATCGACTGGCAACTACTAAAAGAAAACAAAATAGTGGTAGTAAATCTAGTTCTTTATCCGAAGTAAAAGACTCAAAAAAAATAACAAGTTATTACCGTGTAGAAAATACCAGTAATAGTAGTAGTAATCAGAAAGTATCTCAACTCCAAGATTTTCCTATAAATATCAAGCCCATGCTGGCCACACTAGTTGACAAACCTTTTAACAATAAAGAATGGGTCTTTGAAGTAAAGTGGGACGGAATACATTCTATTTTCTATTTGCACAAGACAAAAGACATCCTCAAATTACAGTCAAGAAATGGCATCAATATTACCCATAGATATCCAGAAATAATAGAGTCATTAAAGCAGGTCATAAAATGCAGTGAATCAGTAATAGTTGATGGTGAAATTGTTGTTTTGAACAAAGAAGGCTACCCTGAATTTGGAAGTCATAAAGAAAGGATGAGTGTTAACTCAGATAGAGAAATTAGTAGGTTGTCACAAGCCATACCTGCAACATATTATCTGTTTGATATCCTTTATTGGGATGGACAAGATCTGCGAAATAGAGACTATATTGACAGAAGGGAGATCTTGAATGAGGTTATCAGCCAGTCTAATAACAAGAAAAGAGTCCGGATGTCTGACTACATTGAACAGCAAGGAGTGGCTGTTTTTGAGAATATAAAAAAGATGAATCTTGAAGGCATTATAGCCAAAAGAAAAGATAGTAAATACATCCATGGAACAAGATCGAAAGACTGGCTCAAAATCAAAAATACAAAAACACAAGATTGTGTAGTAATTGGTTATACTACTGGAGAAGGTAATAGAGAGAAGTATTTTGGTTCTCTTATACTTGCTGTTTATGAGCAAGGGCGGCTAAGGTTTGCAGGTCATACCGGAAGTGGATTTAACACCAATCAATTAGGGAGAGTCTACAATACAATAAAGAGTATGAAAATAGACAAGCCACCTATTGATCATATACCTTATACCAATGGAAAACCTACTTGGATTAAACCACAACTTGTTGCTGAAATAAAGTTTGATAATTGGACAAATGAAAAAATATTGAGAGCACCTATCTTTCAAAGGTTTAGAGAAGACAAATCACCTGAAGACTGTACCATACAAGGGGAAAGACATCTTGAAGAAGTAATTGTTCGGGGAGGAAAAGAAGAAGAAGCAGCAGCTACAACAACACTAACAATAAACCAAAAGTCAAATCCATTGCTAGACTCTTTTTCAAATCTTGACAAAGTATTTTGGGATAAGACTTCAGAGCATCCACAAATAACTAAAAGAGATTTAATTGAATATTATGATAATGTAAGCAATTACATACTGCCTCACCTTAAGGATAGGCCTCTTTCATTAAGTCGATATCCTGATGGTATTAAAGGCAAGTCCTTTTACCATAAAAACTGGAATCAAGCAAGACCTGATTATGTAAAAACCGTTAAAGCTTATTCTGAGACAAGGGGAGATATTATTAACTACATTTTAGGCAATAATAAAAAGACCTTGCTATGGATAGCCAACTTGGGCTGTATTGAAATGCATCCGTGGTACAGTAGAGTAATTAACTCAGAGTCATGTAAGAATTCTGATGAACTAGATGAAGATAAATGTGGCCTAAGCTTTCCTGACTTTGTAATCTTTGATCTTGATCCCTACATTTATTCTGGGAATGAAAATAAAGGAGAAGAACCCGAATATAACGTCAAGGGTTTTAAATCAGCTGTTGAGGTGGCCTTCCATCTAAAAGAGCTATTTGATGAATTAAAAATAATATCATATGTCAAGACTTCAGGAAAAACTGGTCTACATATTTTTGTACCTGTTATCCGTACATATACTTACGATCAAACAAGAGCATTTGCTGAGATTGTCGGAAAAATATTAACCAAACGAATTCCCCAAAAAATTACTACGGTTTGGGATACTACTCAGAGAAGAGGTAAGGTATTTTTTGATTTTAACCAAAATGCAAAAGGCAAAACAATTGCTTCAGTTTTCTCAGCTAGACCGTCTATCTCAGCCACTGTATCGATGCCAGTAAAATGGGAGGAGCTAGATGATATTCTACCTTCAGATTTTACTATGTTCAATGTACCTGATATCCTCAAAGGACATGCAGACCCATGGAGAGACATCCTTACAAATGGTCAAGATCTTGCTAGAATCCTTGACAATTTATCTCCAAAATAAACGACCATTCGCAATATATCATTTCAATTAGAATTTTTATATGTATTACATATGTTTATGTAAAATAATGACAATCATCTCTGTTTGCTCATAACAACAAATAGAGCTCTAGGTAGAGGATCAAGTGTACCTTGATATACAGTATCTTTAACCGACATTATTATGAAGTCATTTCTGAACAATTGCCTTATCCCATTTTCTGAAAACTTGTATGGTCCTTCTTGTCTTGGCTCTTTGATACTGAAACATTTTAAAAATAATATTCCCCTGTCGTCTAAGATTCTCTTTGATATAAACTAGCCTCTTGTCAATTGGCAAAACATGAAAGCAACCCCTGTCAAACACATAATCAAACATTTTATCCTTTATTTTTGAATTTAGGATATCGTCTACTATAAAGCTGATCTCCATATCCTTATTGCTATTATTATTATTATTAACGTAAAGCTCCCTTGCTTTATTGATAGCAGCCTCTGATATATCAGATCCAATTACCTCAAGGCCTCTTTTTGCAAGTTGTATTGCTTGAGTTGCTGGCCCAGTACCTAAGTCAAGAATCCTACCTTTCGAAATTTTTCTCCTCTCCAATTCTTCATCTAAATCTGAATCTAGGTTCTCATTATACCATGGCATTGATTCGACATTTTGGGTATTGTATAAATTATTCCAGTCAGGAAAATCTTTTTCCAATTGAGATCCCTTTCTGCCGTACTATTTACATTAACATTCATTTCCTTTTTTTATAGGGTGTCTAGCTATACATCATTTATAGATGCTTTCAAGATATTGGGAAGGTGAACTCTCCTTCACTATTACTCAAAAGTACACGACGTATCAATATTTGTTCTATCGTGACTATCTATCTATCTATTTTCTACAACAATAATAGCAGTGGCAGGATCCGGCTATCATTTAACTTATATCCATATACAAAGCGATCATAATTCCTTGACTAGAATACATTTTACAGATGAATACAAATAGGATATATCTTGTCTACAAACAATTCCAAAGATATATCAACTGATTATTATTCTTCTCTTCCTCTACCGCCACCACCTACCTATACCATATCTAAGGAAATAGAAGGAATAACAATAGAAATAGCAGTTGTGATTGGATATTTGTTAAAGCGCTTTTTTGTATCCTTTGGTAGAAAAGTAAGAGATGAAGGCATTCCAAGAGCGATAGTATTTTCCTATTGGTTAACGAAACAAAGCGTAATTCTAATAGACAAATCAGTTGAAGTTGGAACACCTAAAGCTATTGAAGCTGGAAGAATCACAAAAGGAATACTTATTCTTGGGGCTGAAAACATGAAGACAAAGGGAGTACATTTTGCCATCAGGATTTTCCTGTTGATAAGGCGTTTATCCTGTCGATTTTATAAAAAGGTAAGGATGGTAGTGCAAAATAAGGTAAATATAGTTAAGCAAGACATGAGGGCAGCTGAGAAGATAAGAAATACTGACGCTGCTACCTCCCAGCCATCTTCTGATATTATTCTAAAAGAAGAAGAAGCAATTAGCCTAAATGAGAAAATAGCTAATGAGATTGCTAAACAGGAATACCTTGCAAACCTATAAGCGATATTGAGTCACCTAAAATTGAAAAGAAACACTATTACAGCTATCTCTTTACAATGAGCCCAAGAATTGTTACAAATAGAGGTTACATTAAACTTGAAGGAGATAATACAAGGAATATTGATTTCATACAAATAATTCAAAAAAATTAGAAAATTTGCTCATGAATGAATTAAGCCTCACCTTCTTCTCCTGTGGCTTAAATCTCCTGTAATTCATCATTCCCAACCTAATTCACAATATTAAAGATACAAAGAGGTAAGGTAGGTAATTTGGAAGGCATTATATTTGGTGTATAATCAATTATCTGTTTCACCTTTTGCGGATATGAATATGAATCCAGACGATTTAACCAAGGCAAAAATAGTGTACATGATACTTAACAGAAAGACAGAGGAAGCATTGCAAAATCTAAGCAAACTCTATAAAGTTACTCCGCCAAAAATAGTAGTAGGAACAATCAAGGGAAAACGGAGGTCGGTTTACGCTGTTTATGTTCAAAAAGAAAGCAAGATTTATGCAATTAACTCTGATATCTTTTACAACCCTTTTGTGGTTTTACATGAATTTTATCATCATATAAGGACTAAAGGAGGCATCCATAAAGGATCAGAAAAACATGCTAATATGTATGCAAAAGACTTCATTGATGCATACAAAAAGTTGGCAGTACAGAAAGGTAAATGTTAACTGCATATAACAGCACATAAATTCCAAAATTTTGTGTACTCATGGGAAACAACATTTTAATATTGTTATGTTCATACTTATGTATGAACATGGAGACATTACTGAAATCAAAAGAAGTCATTAGGGAAGGAAACTGGAAAAATACTATTTTAAAACTAGCTGATAAATGTAGTAACGAACCAGACATCAACAAAAAGATAAATCTTTTATACAAAATAAATTCTGTACTCCCAGGGCCTTATCAGGTTAATATTCCGTCGCTGATTACAGACGATTACATAGATACAGCCTTATACAGAATACATAAGAATATTCAGGCTAGTAGTACAGCCGCAGTTTAGTTACAATGTGAAGGTAAATGGTTATGTTAGCTGCGTGATTCCGATGATCCAAGTCGAATACTAGCATTTTATTGGATACTTAATTCGGTTATCATTGAGTTCTAACACTATAACAATCAGGACTTTCAGAACCTAGGAATCGTAAAAGGATACTCTAATTATCCATCGATGCGGCAATAACCGCAGTTGCATCGTTGTCACCAAAATATTCAGCCGCTAAAAGTAATCTTTACATATTTCACTTCTGTGAACAAGATAAAGTCGGAAGATTTTGATATCGATCTTGGAGTTATGAAAGAACAGCATCAAGACAACATTGTAATCCGTTTAGAAGGTTAAGATTGATTATGTTGTCAAGTGTCAATAGTCCTTTTTCTTAACTATATTTCTTAAAGATCCAAAGATCTTATCAACGACCACCTAGGAGGTTATGAAAAATACCAAACCAATGTTTAAGAGAGTATACTCCAAAGTTGTTATTCCTATGACTTCATCGGATCCCTCTTCAATTGTATCATTAGAAACTCTTACCTTTGTAGCTGCAAATACGAACAAAATTGCACTAGGAACCTCAGTCATGGATATGCTATTTCACAATCCTGTAATATTAGCAAGAAGGTTTGCTACACTTGATGTCTTATCAGAAGGAAGAACTATAG
>JALZGI010000143.1 GCA_030861105.1 Thermoproteota archaeon | reverse complement strand
GTTCTAAACGACTCTTCCCCAATAGTCCAAAGTTCGGGTAGCAAAGATAGATAAGTTACAGCAACGACAGATCTTAAAGATGATGGTTGTTATCACAACAATGCATGAATTAGCTGTGTTGTCCTCTTAGGACTTACTCAAGATTCTTTAGCTTTCCAACAGACCTCAATTCGAGAACCCGTATTTAGAAGTGAAAAATCAAGAGTAAGCTTATTAGGACGTCTCCAAGTCTAATTCTTCTATTCATCCTAAGTATTTTATCTATTTACTTTTATTGTGGATGGAACCCCTTCGCTGAGGAGGTTTCGTAAAGCAAAATGTTTTATAACAATCTCACTATAATAATAATACATTTTTCTACTAGAGTCTTAATAACAATTTCATATAAATGAGACGGAATACATTCTATAGTATATTTATAACATGGAGCTCAGATCTGCTTTTGCTGCAGTGTCTGTATTAACACTATTGTCTTTATCGATTGTAACTTCTTCTCCTTTCATTAATACTCATTGGGTAGATGCAAGTACGGGCAATGATTTTCCTGGAGACTTTGAAGAATACATTGAGGATGAAGACGCTGAAGAAGAGAATTCTGATGAAGACATTGAGGAGGACGGTGATGAAGAAAAATCTGAAGAAGACTTCGAAGAAGAAAACTCCATCCAGATATGCTGCACATGGGGGAACAGTTTAGAAGATGGAATCCTAACATACTACATCGACAATAATGATATGTCAGAAGAACAGCAGCAAGCAGTACGCGAGGCAGTCCAAGAATGGGATACAAAGATAGAGCCCCTGAAACTCGAAGAAGAGTCAAGCAAGAAAATATCTGACATCTTGATAGAGTTATCAGATGATAATGACGGGGAAGAATTGGCAGGACAAACCGTAACAATATCTAATGGATACGGTTTTTTGGTCAATGCACAAATAACTATTTACGAAGGAGTACAGGAGTATGATTTTGATACTTCAACAATAGGACAGGTCGCAAAACATGAGATGGGCCATGCGCTTGGTCTTGGACACGCAAATTTCGATAGGAACCTTATGGCAGAAATGGTCAACTATGGAACAGCCACTGTTTCTGAATGCGAGGTTAATGCGGTAATTGAGGCTAATTCTTGGAAGCTAGGAAATGGTGATGACATTGATCCCAATATCACATCATCTGATCATATCCTCTGCTAGAACTATCGAAGGAAGCCTTTCATCCAGCGGTTTACACATGGGCAGAAGAAACTTATGCGCTAACAGGATTTTTTGTAATGCTACTATCACATTTTAACTGGCATTATCACCTATCGACTTCTTGATTCAAAGGTAGCAATGTCTAAGGAAGCTGGGTTCAGAAAACATAGAATACATTGATTATCAAACGGGGAACGCATATAATATTCCCTCTATACCTCTAGACAAATAGATCTAATCGATTAAATAGCAAATGGCAGATGTCATTGAATAATGGAAGCCACTGTAGGATCCGAAATACAGCATCAACTTTTCAGGAAGTCACAAAAAAATAGTAAAGTTATTCCTTAACACTACAATTGAGGAAATTATAAGATCTTATAGAAAATAATCTTCCGTACAAACTATAAAGGCTACTTTAATAACTGTGACAAAGTTCAAACTATAGGCAGCAGCATAGAAACTAGAACCCTAAGTGACATGGGGTCACACATTGACTATAATGTGGGATAAAAATATTCTTGAAGATTAAATTCCTAGGATGATTTTATAGTTTCTTATTCTATTTTTATGTCCTTTCCTTTGGGCCTGGATTCTTTTCTTTTATTAAAGACTATCTCAAGTATCCCATTCTTATATGTCGACCTGGCTGTTTCTAATTCTGCTTCTGGAGGCAAATCTATAACCTCGTGGTATTTCCTCTGTGGATCATCGCTTTTCACTTCCAGTGTAGTATCATAAGCATTTATCTTAATATTTTCTTTATTTACTCCAGGCATTTCAAGTATCACTTTAATTTCCCTGTCCGTTGTTGTGATATCTGCTAGGGGTTCCCTTTCACTTGAGATTAGTGGTCTAGTTGCCGCTCCAAGTCCGAAGCCTGCAAGAGGTGATCTTACATTACCAAACTCTCTTACCCTTGGTTTACCATCTGGGCCTATTGTCATTGAGTATCCATAGACAAATGGACCCATCTCCCGTACTTTGCCTCCGCCAGGAGTTTCGTACTCTCTTACTAGGTCTTTTGGTGCCTTTGTCTGTATATCCTTAAATTGCTCCTCAAACATTTTTTCCATCTCTTTTCTCATTTCATCGAATTGTCCAAAGATGTCTTCTCTGCCGCCTCCAAATAACCTTCTTCTTCTCCTAAACCAATCTTCAGGCTCTATGTCCCAAAAACCCATTTTGACTCTATCTAATCTTTATCTATTTCTAATATATAAAAGGTAAAGGTTAAACCCCAATTACATTTTTTTGCAGTGTTTAGAGAATTATTAGGTGCAAACTATTCCTACTATTGAATGACAACCTTATTGCCTATGTTCTGTCTAGTCCTCGCCGGATATTTCTTCGTCTTCCTCTTCAAAATCAGCTTGGCGTTTATAGTTAGGATCATTAATTTCTTCATCATTGGACTGTTTTGCTCCCTTTTTGTCATCTCGTCTGTTATTCTTTTCCATTGCCTAAAGAGGGTTTGTTATGTATATTAATATCCCTATGATATTCTGAGAAGGATTATTCCAATGTCAAAGGTAACAGATAGACAAGCTTTGACACAAAGGAATCAGTATATGCTATGATAAAATCCCTAGCTGGTTCAGGATAGGGATTGAGAAAGACATCAGATACTAGTCACATCGACTTATTTTGATATAGTAGAATCTTAGACCTGTCATTTATATTGATGGCCATTAGGTTCACCCGTCAATTAACATTATTATTCTTGTGAGGCATAAGAGTCATAATGAGTGCGACAGAGTCATTAATTGATAGCTAGTTTATAGAAATAGCTAAAGTATACCATCACCGACTGAACCCAACAAATAGGTTATAGGTGTGTGGATAAAACTTGTTAGCACCCTTTGCAGTTTCTCGCCGGGCCTACCATAGACATCAAGTCTACTTATCCTAGAGATACCATGAACTTTTGAAAGAATTGTTTTAGATGCAACACCATCCACATAGTCCCTTAAATGAAATCTGTTCAATATCAAATTTGTGTCCAATTGTCACTCGGGACACTTCCAAGAATGGAGAGTGCAGATAAACCTGGGGCAGAATTAATAGAAAAGAATACGAAGAAAAGTAATAGCATCATTGTCGCCATATCCAGTACAAGTCATACCGGTAACATTTACTTTCTATACTACATTTATTTGTCTACATTTATTTGTATACATTTAATTGCCTGTCTAAATTAAGCAATTAGTAGTCGGATAAAAAGGCGACCAGTCTGAATTTGGTAATATCGTTGGGAGAATGTTAATCAAATTCTGATCACTAAAAGTCGCCAAAACCTCCTCCATCAAATCCTCCAAAGTCTCCCCCTCCTCCAGTGTCTGACTCACCTCCGCTGTTATCTGCTGTACTCTCAGCCTCAGTTCCTCCTCCTCCACTATCAGCTGTCATCTGGTTTTCCGCTGGATTGAGTGCTAGTCCCATTACTGACATCATAGATGTAAAGAAGAGTATATCCATAATACCAGAAAATAGCATAAACGGCACCCACGACCTATTATTGGAGTTCATATAACTTTGAATCTGCGCGGTATTTCCGTTCTTATTCCACTGTTTCAGTTGTTCAGCTTGGTGTTGCAATTCTAGTTTTTTTGAATTCAGCAGCCTTAGTCCTGTTTCAGTAACTTTGATCTCAACCCTGCTTCCGCCAAAGAACCGTCTTTTCTTTTGCTCTCTAGTGGCCAACCTTTGCACAGACAAATCATTCACAATATTTTCTACCTCTTCCATGGACAACCTTGTTGCCTTTGAGATTTTATCGATTTCTTTTAGTCCTCGCGCTATTGCATCCAATACTATGAAATGACTAGGGCTGTTCTTAGCAGAATTCTGAGGATTGTCACTCATATACCTGTACTAATTAACACCCTTACATTGTTTATTAATTTTATCCAAACCAACAGAAAACTTAAACAACAATGACTATGTACTTTAGATGATAGTTCGAAAATCCTTTGTATTATTACTCATATTATTACCGTCACCAGTTCCACTCTCTCAATCTTGGTGTACTATTCAAGGCGAATATGCGCTGCCGGTAACACGGAATATCCTACACGATACTCAAAATACCATAGAAGTACAAAAAGAATGAGTAGTAAGGTTAAAAAGCTAATGCTTTTAAGAAGATATACCTATAAACACACATAACAAAAGGCTTAGCAGTAGGATTTGATTAATTAATATTACCAAATCCAAACTCACTCTACCATTATCAAAACCAAAACGCGCCAGATAAAATAGGCTTTCCATTAAGAACTTCCATTCGTTAATATTCTATAAATTGTTCCTAGTCTGTCGTTAAAGGTGAGTACATACAGATACCCATCTGGTCCCATTTCTATATCAGTGATACCGCCAAACCCTCTTGCAAATATTATTTTATCATCATTCTCGTTGCTGCTTACAACCTTATCTGAAAGTGAGCTATTGATTGGTAAAAGCAATTCTGTTCTCTGCTTATCTAATTCAAAACGATAAATATTACCATTTATAATGTCGCCTACGAATATATCGTCTTGATAATGATCGCCCAGCTTGTCAGAGTTAAAGAACTTGATCGCTGTTGGACCTATATCATCAAACCAGGTAAATTTGGGTGGTATGTATTTGCCTTTGCCATCGAAATCGACAAGCAAATTATCTGTCTCTCTTGGGGCGACATAATCCTCTGCATCTGCAAGTGGATTGCCCCTTAGCCAAATGCCATCAATCTTATTCCACCCACTGTTAAATCCTGGTTCCACTAAATTGATTTCATCGCCAAAAATAACACCATTCTCTGTATCCCATAGCTTTCTTGTTACAGGATCAAAGTCTATTCCAAAGCTATTCCAAATACCATATGCATAATACATATTTATCGGATCTCTGTCGCCAAGAATGCCCTTTTGCGAAACAGGTTTTCCATCTTGGGTAACGACCAATATCCCACTTGTCCCATCAGGATCTTTACCATTCCAAACATTCTGTGCCTTAGTCTCATGACCATTAATACCCATTCCGCCGACTGTTACATACAGATTGCTATCGTACGGATTGATGAGGAGCTTGCCTCCATTTCCTATGGCTCCGGGTAAGGCAGGAAGATTAAGTAATAATTTTGGCTCAATTAGCGTATCGTTCGTGAACGTGTACCTATAGACAACGTTCCCCACAGGCAGTTTGCCTTGGGTAATATCTTCTCCATCCTTCCCTCGAATAGCCGTAAAATACAAAAAAACATATTTAGGTGAATTACTGTCAGGCGCCAAAGTTTTGTTGCCCTGAATACCGATCATGCTATTAAGAATTCGGTCGCTTGGAGCAGAGGTTAGGGTTGAATCCAAATAAGAAGAATAATTGCTAATGGCAATACCTAACAATCCTCTATGGGCAAACGTTGCGACGTTGACATCTAATAGTGGCTCTTTCATCATCGTATTGTTTACTATCCTTCTTACGAGCCCGGTATCCTTCTCTATAACCAAGATATCGTTACTATCTAAAAATGCAATATCAGTAGGATATGCAAGTCCTCTGAAGACAACCTCTGCTTTTAAGTGAGGATCTGTTATATTAGGTCCAGTGGAAGAAGGTAGGTTGCTTTCGGGATAGTTTCTATCTACTGTAGCCTCGGCGGCTTTCGTGTTAACCAGACTATTGCAAAATGCAATGAACAAAAGGACGCCGAGAACTATTGTTATTAATAAGACTATTTTCGTATCCACGTCTTTATATGACATTTATCAGCCTTTTGTAAAAGAGTTGTAAGATAGAGTTATAGATAAAATACAATCTCTATATGTAAGGAATACTAATGAGATCATTATGTTAGTACTGGTTGTCTCTACATACAATGCATAGCTCGTTCAAGGTCTATTAACTCTCTAGTTCATTTGGGTTTGCCATTCTTACGCAATTGTTGCTGTTTCAAGTCGTCTAATTCCTGTCCAGATGCGTTGTCTTGGTCTTTTCCTCCTTTTTTGTCTCCAATGTATTACCCTATCCAGTGTTTTCCTCTTTGTTGGACTTTGTTGCTGAAGCTGAGGTTGATGACTCTTCTGTTAAGTCTATATTTTGTTGTTCTACCAATTTTGATGCTGCCATTATAATTCGCAAAATATTATTTAAGTCAGACTAGTCATAAGTTGGAGTTGCCTTTTGACCAGTTTTTGTTCTGTACTTCCTCTATCGACATGAAGGTTTTTAACTCAAAATATTCTGTGGAAATTATGTCTTACCTTTACAGGATGTACCTAAGGCCTAGTACTAGATGTTAAATTAAATAGTAATATGTAACTTAGTTCGATCTCAGGAAAAGTAACCCCACTGTTTCAGTATCGAACTTGTGAGAATCTAAAACCATGGGAGGCTTCACTTGTCTACCCCAGTTTTTACAATATTACCTTCATTGTTGAATTTGAATTATGTAGTTCTTGGTAAACACAAAAGCAGAGACTGAGCCTATCGCATTTATTAGCAGTCAATATTAATAGGTCAAAAACAGCGTTAATAAACTTGGACTGCCATTATCATTGGCTTACCTCGCCTAGAATATTCTGATCAATAACCTAAAAAAGCGGGCCCCGAAAAAACAGTCTTAACACTTTTGTTGGCTTGTGGCTCCATAACTTTTCTATACCCGTACAAGAAAACTATGTGACCACTTTCTATAAAACAAGGTCAATTAATGCTCGTCTGATATATTATATAGAGATAGGATGACAACCATAGTTGGAATCAAAACAAAGGAAGGAGTTGTTCTTGGATCCGATAAGAGAGCCAGTAAGGGATTTTTCATAGGATCCAAAATAACTCAAAAAATTACAAAGGTAGATGATACACTTGCTGTAGCAATTGCAGGGCAGCTTTCTGATGCTGAATATTTGGTTAAGGTAGCAAAAGCAGAAAGACGGCTTGTAGATCTAAGAAGAGGATTTCCTCTTTCAGTAAAGGAATCTACTAGGCTAATAGCAAATCTTGCATATTCCGGTCTGAAAAATTACCAGCCATATTTTGTAGAATTACTAGTTGGTGGTGTTGATGGAGAAGGTGGACATGTGTATGTGGCAGACATGAGCGGTGCTATAACGGGTGAAGATTTTGCAGCGTCGGGATCCGGTGCCCCAATAGCATATGGAGTCCTTGAAAGTAGATATAGCAACCAAATATCCAATGAACAAGCTCAAGAAATTGCAACTAAAGCCGTAGCTGCAGCTATGGAAAGGGATCCTGGTTCTGGTAACGGAATCGATATACTAACAATTCCCAATGTGTTGGCAGTCATAAACAGTAAAAAGAAGGAGGCAAAGAGATAAAAAATGTCTGAAGAAGGAGATAGCGTACCAAACACTAACAGCTCTAGCTTTGGGTTTGGTGGGACTGCCAACAATAGAGGTTACATGTCGTACTACGGCCCGGGAGGAAGGATGCTACTCGTAGAAAGTGCCCTAGAAGCTGTAAGCAGAGGCTCAACTACTATAGGAATCAAAACGCCCGCATTCGCCTTGACCTCAAGTTACATTAAGCCAACAAGACCACTCATGGAACCCTCAGAGAAGATCTTTAATATTGACGGACATATAGGTGCCACCGGCGCTGGGTATATAGGAGATATTTTGCAGTCAATAGATGAGCTTAGGATACAGGCCCAGAAGCACAGATTAACTTTTGAAAGTCCAATAGATACTGGCTCTCTTGTAAAACACTTGAGCTCATATCTTCATACATACACAATATATGCTGTCAGACCTCAAGCAGCATCAATAATAATTGCTGGCGACGATCAGATGGGGACTCAATTGTATCAGGTCGATCCTGGGGGTACATATTTCAGAGGATCGGCCTTTGCAATAGGACAGTTTGCTGAGGTTGCTCTTAACTTGATTCAGCAAGAGTACAGTGCAGACATGTCAGCCGAACAAGCCATACAACTTAGCAAGAAAGCTATAGAAAGAGCTGTTGGAGAGGCCAAACCCCTTGTGGATATAGGCATAGTTTATGCTGCAGAAGGAATATTTAGGAAACTTGAAGTGAATCCCGATTCCTAATTTTTTCCATTAATTAACAGTAATGAATCTTAGCATGATCTCACCGTTTTATTAAATTCAACTATAATAAGAAGTAAAAAGATCTTATCCCTTGTGGCCCTGCTTGAACCATCTTAAATAAAGAGTATCCGGGACCATACACAATTCTCACCCAAAAACTCCAGTTATACTAACTTTGCCTAATGCATATTTATGACTCTTCCCACCGGCCAAAATCTACGTAACGTTAATGCTTTTGAGAAAGTAGTAATTAGCCAATTTCTAGAATACATGCTTGGGACTGTATATTGATAGTTCGAAATGTGAGCAGTATGCTAACTAATCGGTTCTAGCTTCTGACCCAACAACATTCCAGAATAAGCAAAATCGTTTTTAGTTAGTGCATCTGCATATTTTGAAAGCATTGAATCCTCGATACATGAACCATGCATAGGATAGACCATCTTAGGGGAAAGGCCTAAGATCCTTTTTGTAACTTTCCTAACTGGTTCTTCACTTGCAAATATACCGGCACCTTTGTATAGTTCAATCATACTATCCGAAAGGTCATCTGAAGTGACGGGCTTATTGTTACCAGGCTGGATCAATAAATCAGATGGGAAAAGCGACTTAGTGGTTTCCTCAAACACCATCATGCTGTCCCAGTGGTGCACATGGGGGGTCATGATAAATCTAAATTGTCTTTTGCCTGTATTCAGAACTTCGTTATCCCAGAAAGAAATATGGTCAACGGGAATATTATACCATCCAGTTAGATTGAGTTTGGAGCTCAAATCACTACACGCTAATTTGGCGTCAGCAGAATCTAGAAATGCCATTCCTCCCCATTCATCACTTTCAAAGTGTAGAAATGCTACATAGGCCAATTTTTGCAAAGGGATTACTTCCTTTACCTTTTCTTCTATTTTCTTATACATTCCTACAGGCCCAGTATGTATAAGCATAGGCTGCTTATCGTCAATTAAAAATTGATTATAGGTAATCCCAAATACCTCATTGAATCCTGCAATCCTGTATATACCTTCATTAATCTCCGAGATTTGTACGTCTATATCTTTTGGACTGTAGTGGGTCCTACTAACATGTGGCATACTTATTAAGCAATTTACTGCCAAAGTGGTAACAGATAAACCTTATTCTTGTCATAATCTTGAACTATTTAGGGAATGAAGGTATATAC
>JALZGI010000110.1 GCA_030861105.1 Thermoproteota archaeon | reverse complement strand
TCAAGATACATCCTTCTAAATAACCAGCCCAGAGGAGTTACCGCAAATAGAACTGCCGCGATAAATGCTACAGTTCTATTGTATCTACTCTCAGCAATTTTATAAATAAGGAACGTGTCGGCTACAGAAAGTATACCCATTAATATTCTTGGGACCGTGTAAAGAGTACTTATCGACTGTTCTAGATCTTGCACCGTTGCAGGAAGAGATGGGACAGCTAATTCAGGATAACCAATTACGAGAAATATGGTTCCTAGAAAGATCTGACCAAAGTAAGGATGATCATAAAATGTACCCTCCTGTGGTCCAGATCCTTCCACCACACTAAGGGCCCTGCGAATATAAGTACCATCATCAGGTGCTTGATCAGGAAAACCGATAGCGTTCCACAGATGTAATAATCCGGATAAAGCCAGGGGCAGGACTAGAAAAAAGAGGGTCTTATAATTATGAGAATATACAATATTCTTCTTCATATTATTGTAGAACTTTTCTTTGCTCAGAGGTGGTATTTGTTTTCGAGTTCTTTTTAAATATATGGTTCCTTAAAAAGAAGCATAAACCCAAAACGACCAAGTGGAGTTGACCAAGAATATATTCTTGAAAGTCACGATTAGGACCGCTTTATTAACCCCTAATAAAACTTAGAGAGGAGGGTTGTACCCCCTTGGCTACGTAGGTAATAATAATACTCGGAGTGTTTTCCTACTAATACCATAATCTAAGCATTGATCCAAACCAGCATAATATTTTAGAATTGGGAAGCAAAAATGAGCTAAATAACTAGTATGGACAATCTACATATATGAAACGACATTTACAGCAATATGCGCCATAATAGATATTCTCCGTGGTAACATAACTAATGGAAGTATTAACATAATGAAAACTAGTGTCTGTTATTGATTGTTTTTGTCTTCCTTCGTTTCAAATAACGTCCTACAATAATAAATGCAACACTTCCCGTAATTAGAGCCGAAAAGAAAATGACCGCCGCTACTGTTGGGCGATTACTTGCTTCAGCCTCGAATTCCAAGATCCTGAAGGATTGTAGATCTGCACGGGTTTGTATTCCAGAATTTGGTCCTCCTGCATATCCGTCATATACGAAATCAATATACCCGGAGCTATTGGATGTATACGCATTCCAAAAAGAATTATTCACATTTATCATTATTTGGGTATCTGGTGCGAAATTGCCAACTATATATCTAGTACTAGGTTTGTTGCCGTCTGAATATAGTAGCACAGGCGACTTCTCTAACCATCTTTTGTATTTCTGATTGGTCTCAAAATCTTTACTAGTAGAAAGAATATCTACATAATCTTTTGAAGGAATAACAAACATATCTAAATTATTGATAAGCACATTTTTTGTGACAGGCTCTATTAACAGCGTCGCATTTGTGGGATATGCCTTAACGGGATATCTCTTGTTATTGTTATTCGTAATTCTGTTATCAGTATTTTCGACTAGGATATTGGTCGAGTTGTCAAAAAATCTCAGGGTAGCGTTATCAAGGTGCGTATCTTTTATTACATTTAGTTTGCTGTTGGATCGAATATAGTAATTATAAGGTATGTTATCAGATATGTTATTGCTCACAAGATCATTTCTGGTAGCATTAAAAAGTACCAAGCCATTTTTTTGATGGTCGGTTACGTAATTTCTGGATAAAGTATTGTCTGATGAACCCCTAACGTACGCTCCTGCACCCGACGAACCAGTTACTAGGTTTTTTTCAATTTTATTCCTGGTAGAATTAGTATCCAAGAGAAGGCCATTGGAAATGCTGCCTGTTATTGTATTATTATTAACTACATTGAAGGATGAGTTTTGTGCTATTGTTATTCCAATCCTGTTTTGTTGAATCAAATTGCCACTAACTATATTTTCTGAAGAATTCCTTATTGCAATTCCTGAACGGTTGTTCTCATTTACTACATTTTGTTTAACAGTGGAATTTGACGTACCTTGGTCCAACACAATACCATTTCTAGCATTATCATAGATGTAATTGGATTTTATCAAAATGTTCTTACACTCTATGGTACAAAGTAGTCCATGCTCTTTGCTACTTGATACCTTGTTATCTAAAATACTCGTTGATGATGCTTTATACAAATTCAAGCCATGTTGTGAACTATTTTGTATTGTATTATTTGCTACTAGAATGTTAGATGCATTTGTAGTCAAGTAAACGCCTCTAAAGTTAGAAGATATGCTGTTGTTTTGTAATGTACTTCCCGGTCCAGAATAGTATGCAATGCCCCACGTATCCTTGGCACCGTTGAATCCTAAATTACTGATTATTGAATTAGTAATATTCATCTGGCCTGTTCCAGCCCAATGCATTAATAAATAAGCCCGTGGTGTCGATTTGTTGGTATTACTATCTATTGTTAGTGCGGTTTCAGTGTTACTCGTAGAGTTCAAAGAGCTGATTTTTGTTCTATCTATAATTAAATTTCCATATGCTACTATCGCATAGGCTCGCCCAGCAGTAGAGTTTATCCTCAACCAACTTACATCCGTGGAGTTAATAAAGAGTGTCGCTCCATTTTCAACAGAAATATTGGCATTGAGAATCCAACTTTTATCGGACGTATTACTTAGAATATCTGAACTATTAACGATTTGGTTTATGGTACTAAGGTCAGTACTTCCACCACAGAGGTTGATTGTTCTAATAGCTGGATCATACATTACGCATGCCTTATTCTCAGATACCTGAGCTGGTGATGGTAGAGATGATGACACCTCCTGTGACGAGGAACTAGGAGCTATTCCCTTAGGAATAATTGGACCAGGGCCTACCGAGGTATCATTTTCGTACTGCTGGATGCTACCACTATTATTGACATTAGCACCAAATTCTAGATATTCTCTGTTACTAATACTGCTAATAGCTTGAATTACCTTATTGCCAATATAGTTGGTATCCCTAGAAATATAGCCGTCAGGAGAGCTTGCAATGGCAATGAACAAAAAACTATCCATTGTAAACAATACAAGTATGATTAGTATCTTAATAGCAACTGAGATGAATGAAAAAAAATCTCTACAACACAATGCTCTTTCTATTGAAATCAGATCCCTATAAAAGCGATATCTCTCAATAAGCAAAAAGAACGCCAACAAAATTCAGCCTCCTAATAGAGTAAAGATGAATTGTTATCGAGGATGCCCTATAGTATTACTGACAAGATTTATAACATCTTAGAAAGACATTTGTTCATGTGCGGCACCTTCGATTGAGTTCTCAAAATCTCGTAGTGTTCGTAGTCCTTGGTTCATTGCTTGTAATGAACATAGCGACATTTGGCGTCCCCACCTACAACTATGCATACGCTCAGTCAACCACAGGTAGTGGACCCTACGTTGGTGTAAATATGAGAGGAGTACATACTGCTGTTTCTGAGACGAAAAGCAATGCATCATCAATATCCTTGCCTGCAAATTATTACGAAGACAGTTTCAGAATTCTCTCAGAAGCCGGTATGAACCATGTGAGGTACACATTGTATTGGGAAGCATACGTTGTAAACCCTACTTTATTCATGAACGAGCTTCAAATGGTAGCCAACACCGCTGACAAGTATGGATTAAAGGTAATTTATGACAATCATCAATTTCATACCTCGTCCTTTCTGAATCCACAGAGAGGAAATGGATTTCCATGGGCGTTGCTTGAAGGCGATCCCAAATTTCCATATGGGGCTGGTGGTTCTCCCAAGTATCAAGCTGCGAGTCTGTGGTGGACAGATTGGTGGAATAGATCGATACGAGATGTTAATGGAACAGATGGCTGGGTCCTCTTGCTAGGATTCCTGCAAAGGATAGTAAATGCGGTAGATAGTCACCCCAGTACCTTAGGATATGAAATTTTAAGCGAGCCTCAAGTACATAGCGATGATCAGTGGGAGATGGTAGGTCAATTTAATACGTTTATGGTAAATGAATTACGAAAGGTAACACAGAAAACATTGGCTTACAGCATGAATATTCCAGTTGATCTTAAGAGCCCAATAGGAGTCAATCCGACAAATTTGGCTGAAATGGCACCGGCTAATAAGACTAATGTTGTTTTCAAAATAAGTTTGTACGGTTTGCCAGAGCCTGACTCGTACCAGGGAGAAAGGCTTGCAATCTTTTTGCGAACATCGGAGATTACACAAATACCATTGTACATAGGTGAATGGAACAACGTCCTGCGCGAGGCAACAATCAACGAGGAGGGAGAAAGGGTATTTAACATAAATCCTGAGCGAAGCGACATCAGCCAAGAAGAAGCTGATCTAATAGTTGAAACATTCAAAGATATAGGCGCTTGGGGTATGGCATACTGGCAATGGAGACTTCAGACTCACCAGGTAGACAACTATAATTTGGTTAACGTTACCGATAGCGGGATAATTGGGACAACACAATATTTCGACATACTGAGAAATGCATACCAAAGCTCATACGGTGATCTCAACCAGGCCGCTTCTCCTGCCAGTTCAGCATAAACTATAGAGCCATAACCATGCACGTGTTTAGGTTTCAAGACTGTCGACGTAGACTTCCACTTTTTGTTGGCCGCTAAATGTACGTGTCACTAAAAGTTTGAAAAGGACAAGTTGATCTGATTTTTTACTGCCCGTGGGTCAGTGCTGATCTGATCTTTGCGTTGTCTCTACAATTACCATGCAGTAGTCAAGGTAAACATATAGCACCATTCCAATGAGTACGGATATTATTAGTTGTTAACAATTCGTGATCTTCAACATTGAACACTTCTTGAAATTTGTCTCAAGAGACACGCATAAAATATACATCCATATTCCCAGTGCTGTCGTCACTCCATGCCGTGTATACATTGCCATTGCCGGAGACAGCAATATTTGGCATGATCGAGTCTCCATCATTATTGCTAAGATTGACTGGATCGCTGAGTCCGGTTCCATTATTTGTAATAATTTGGAAGAATACTTCAAAAGTGCCGGGTTGTCTGTACTTTAAAATGTCGCTCCATACCACATATGCGTCATTATTTGTGGTTGGGTGTAGCCCAGCGGGAACCGTAGCTAATTTTGTGAAATCCGGTGAGTCTCCGACATCTTTTCCTATAGTATTTCTATTAGCAAAAACTGAACCGCTGTCATTGCTTACTCGATAAAGAACATTAAACGAGGTATCATTTTCCTGTTGTCGATCGTAAGGTGTGTTATCTTGCCATGCAGCGTAAATGATATTGTTAGGAGAAACAGCTAACTGCGGTTCAAAAGAACTCCCGTTGTTTTTGGCCAGGACTTTACGACCGCCGAATTTTGTTCCATTATCTAAACTTGCTTTAAAATATATGTCTCCATTTCCCGTGGTGTCATCGCTCCACGCAACGTATACATTGTTTTGATAAGCCGCTAGCTGCGCACCACTTGATTTACCCGGATATGTCCCGAGGTTTTGGGTACTTCCGAAACTAGTACCATTATCTACACTTCTC
>JALZGI010000092.1 GCA_030861105.1 Thermoproteota archaeon | reverse complement strand
ACCATTATCTATACTTCTCTTAAAGTATACGTCTCCATTTCCTGTGGTACTATCTGTCCACACCACATAGACGTTATTCTTATTAACAGCAATCTGTGCATGTGTTGAATTACCAGTACTATTGCTCAGATTTTCTGTATTCCCAAAACTAGTACCATTATCTACACTTCTCTTAAAGTATACGTCTCCATTTCCTGTGGTATTATCTGTCCACATTAAATAGATGTTGTCGATAGGGGTTAGATCTTTGTCCTCAGAATCAACCATTATTTTAGGGAGATAGGAACTTCCTGTATTGTTACTTATGTTTACCGATTTTCCCGAGAGATCCGATTGAGCATCAATCCTCGATAACGGACTGTATTCTGGCGGGGAGCAAAGCAGGAGAAGAAAGAACGAGAGTATGAATATAGCGACAAGACTACACTTTTGAATTAGTATTGTAAGAAAGTTCATAACGTTGCAGAAATGGATATTTATTGTAAATATATTGATTGCGGCTATACTTTCCTATGAAGGCAAAAAGCCCTTGTAGTTAAGAACTTAGGTGATAAAATTTAAGTCCCTAAGGCCAGCATGGGCGACAGCAAATAAGGCAATAGCTATGATAAACAGATAAACCATTAATATCGATTTCATTCAGGTTTAACAGCAAGGTTCACAAAATGTGTCTGCTTGAATTCAACTTCTTCTTTTTTGTGTTTTTAAATGAACAACAAAGAACATATAAGACTTAATAATAATTCTATCGGATAAGTCGTGAAAAAAATCACCATAGGTTTTGTGGTGTTAGTTGCAATGCTTTTTTCGGGCATTGGCATTTTAATGAAGCCAACTAGCATCATACCCGTACCAGAAACAGAAGAGGGAGGACAACCAGCAGACAACAGTCCTGCCCTAAAGGCACTCATCAGAATAGGTTCCGCTTTACTGCTGATAGGACTAGTTGGCCTTGCTGTATTGGGATTCATGATATCCAGGAAAGACGAGCCCCAAAAGAAGCAAAATAGTGCTCAAGTATAGCCCCATATCTTTTGGAACAAGTATGTTGTATTACTTCCACTGGAGAAGAATCTGGACTCCTGCCACTCCGTGCTTTCTAGAGGGCCGTTTGACACATATCTACGATCTGCTACGTTTTTCTAAAAACTATTATGAAACTTCTCTCTCATCCCCTAGCAGACAACATTTGAACCAAACTATAGCATTAATAATCCGATCACTCTCTTAACAATCAAAGGTTGGATCTCCGGGTATAATTTTCACCTCCGTTTGGAGCATGCGTTGAATCTGAAATAACAGGTTATTGATCAGGGGTACTACGTATGGTTTTAGTCATGTAAAACTTTTAAGCCGTGAAAGAGTAATCCTTAATAACTTGCCGGTCTGCAAGGAAAACGGAAAGAATAATCATTCGTACTCTTGGTTAGGCATCGGGCTGGCGGTCTACATTTTATTTACATATTTGATAAACACTGATCATCTCTCAATCGCGACCCACACAATTAATGTGGTGTACGCTCAACAGGGACAACTACTTTCATCTGCACCTTCAACCCCCTTCTTGGAATGGTATGAGACTCAAAAAGACAATTTGCAGAGCGCCAATCCAATAGCAGTAAAAATTCTTTCACCTGCAAAAAATGAAAGTGTCCCTGCAGGACAGGAGCTAGTTGTTTCAGGAACTTCTACAGATAATGCCACTTCTGACTGTAAAGTATCAGTTATTGTAAATGGCGTAAGGCCATATCAAGAGACAGTAGCAAATGGAACAGGCGGAACAGATGATTACTCAACTTGGAACTTCATAATAAACCCCGCGTATACCACAATTAAAGAAGGTTCGGGTAACAAAATCACTTCTAAATTAGAATGTTCCCCTAGCTTAACTAAATGGTACAGTGTGAATGTCACGGGAATAGGTTCAACTATCACAGATCCAAACAGGGCAGCCATCCCAGTTCCTGGAGGAGAGACCTCTGGCCCATCATTATCAATTTCTGTCAATATCGACCCTAATCCCCCAACTTTTGAAGATGACCAAACCATACAAGCAATAGTGCTTGATGCTGTTTCTCATTTACAGGTCAACACTGCGATATTAGAGTTGGAGATAACAGATCCATTGGGCAACATTGCAGTAATCTCCGATGAAGATGGGGACATCTTGTACAACATAGGTGAAGAAAGCGAAGAAGAAGAAGAAGGAGAGAACTCTTTGACAGATATGCCTGGAACGTTTACAGTCAACTTGCATGCCTCTGCAC
>JALZGI010000086.1 GCA_030861105.1 Thermoproteota archaeon | reverse complement strand
CAGAATAGTTTTAGGGAATGCTGATTGATTCTTTGTCTTCATATATCCAAACGAGAGTGACAAATGTCAACAGAGAGATGGTGAACAAGGGTAAGTCAGTCATCATTCTTTCCTCTTTTCTCTCTTCGACTATTCAAAATCTGATATTTTAGTATAATAAAAGATACCCAATTTGTTGATTTAATATACAAGAAGGTGTCTGTTATCGGGTTTTTATTGTATTATAGGACGACCTTTTAGGTTATCATTTAAGCAAAGGGTGCTAAAAGTGCCTTTAGAAGTGGGTTACTAAGTGAATTTATGTTATTTTTCCTAGGCTATGCCTAAGAGCAAATTCTAAATTAGGAAAACGAAATTCATAACCAGCTTCAAGTAATTTAGTTGGTTTTATACGGGCACTTGATAAGAGAGTTGCATCAGCAAATTCCCCAAATACCTTTCTGACCACAATACTAGGGATAGGGACACCAGATGGCCTTGACAGAATACACCCTAGCATTTTTGTAAAATCTGCATTTGTAACAGGAGATGGAGATACAGCATTAACAGGGCCTGACAAATGTTTGTTTGAGATAATATGAAGAATAATGCTTAATAAATCATCTAATGCAATCCAACTAATCCACTGTTTTCCGTTTCCTATCTTACCTCCTAAACCTGCCTTGAAAACTGGAAGTATTGTGCCTAATATTCCTCCAGAAGGGTCCATGACAACACCTATCCTAATGTTTACCACACGAATTCCTGCTTCTTTTGCTATTGTGGTGGCTTGCTCCCATTCTTTACAAACCTGAGCCAAAAAATCATCCTTATGTGAAAGGTAGTTATTTGTACTGTCGTCTTCTGATAAAATTTCATCTTCTCTATTGCTACCGTAATACCCAATCGCAGAAGCAGATATCAGAACTTTGGGCGGTTTATCAAGAGACGCCAAGGATTTGCACAATAATTGGGTACTCTGAATTCTACTTTGTATAATTGCATTTTTCTTCTCCTTTGTCCATCTCCCAAACACATTTTCCCCTGCAAGATTGATTACAGAATCAAAGCATGATCCTTTAGATTTTCCTCTCTCTGTCTTATTTTTGGTAGAATGCTCCTTTTCTTCTTTTTCTATTTCTGTTGTGTTTGGTGCAATAATAGGATCTATATATCCACCAGCAGGATCCCAATTCAAAATATTCCCAATAATCCCACTCACATTGCTTTTTGATGTAGACCTTAAAAGATGTGTGACTTTGTGTCCTTGGGCAGACAAATATGGAGTTAAGTGGGATCCTATAAATCCTGTCGAACCACTAATGAGAATATTCAAAGACCCCAAGTGCTTGTATTTATTGTAATCTGAAATATCCTGTTTAGTAATCTGATAGCGATAATTAAATAGGATGTCCAGCCTATTTTTAATAATATGTCTGGTTATTTTTCTATTAAAAATTGATCCAAAAGGTAACGAATATTCTATACGATCTTGTATTCTTGAAAATGATAAGTCTGGTTTCTCTTCTTCGGAGGGGCTGAATAGATGTATATGTTTCCATGATTTAAAGGGCCCCTTTAGCATGACGTCAGCAAATTGTTTTCTCTCCACATAATCACAGTGTTGACTAATCCATCGTAGCTTAAGAGGTCCAATTGGTATTCGAATAGTAATTAAACCGCCATCTTTAATCCCGTTTGTCCTGCCCACCACAGAAAAAGGCTGCCATGGTGGGTTAAGCCTTTCAAATGCTCCTTCACGTATATGCCAATTAAAAACATCCTCTACAGGAGCATGAATTTTAGATGAATGAACAAGGATCTCCATGTGATATTATTTTTCGACTCGGAGCATAACATAAAGTGGCATGTCTACACTATTTATTTTGTACTATACTCTTTATATTATTTTACAATTGTAAAAGCATAAACTTATGTTCTTATGTAGAAAAAGAGGGCTTTTTCCTTAGACTCCGTAATCTTTTTGATTCTTCACGTGTTTGCTCTATGAGTTTAGTCATTGCGTCAAGCAGAAAACTCAATTCACTATCGGAATACGAAGACAGAAACTTATTCATTCTTTTATGGAGAGGAGTAAAGATTATTTCAATTTTCTTTTCCAATTTCTTGTTTATGATAGGTTCAACGATGGTTTTACGTCTGTCTTTTGGATCATTTGCCCTTCGTACATAGCCTGCTTTTTCTAAGCGATCAATCATTCCAGTTATTGCACCTGTAGTCAAGCCAGTCATCTCACCCAGCCTCCCTGCTGGCATAGCTCCAAAACGGTGGATAATGTCCATGCACTTATGATCAGTAATATGTAAGCCAAGTTCATCTGCTACAGCTTGGTGAAACATAATTGTTTCAGTTGACATTTCCATAAACCTATCAACAATTGTCTGAATGGTTTCCTCACGGTTCATAACCTATAGAGATATAGCATAAATAAGTAAATATATATTAGTCCCTAGTCATCTCAGTCGCCAAGATAATGACCAGCCAAGCGGATATATTTCTCAGTAAGAGTCGACGTAAAAGGGTAGCCGCCTATGTAATAGCAATACTCATCATGGTATCTGTGATCACTGCATTAGCATCTATCAGTGAACCTAGCGCTAATGCGCAGATGATGGAAGGCCATGGTGGGGCTGCTGGAAGTATGACCCATGGTCAACAGCAACAACAGCAAAAGCATGAACAGAAGACGATCAACAATGGAACAATTAGCTTAGAACAAACCATTTTCCAAGCAATTAATTCTAGAATTAATACATCCCTAACCCAAGCCATGACTACAGCGGAGAGGTCAGTAGGCAATGATGCATTTGCTGTTGCGGCATTTGGTTCTGAAGAAGGGGGATACTTTGCATATAGAATTATACTTGCTACACCTGGAATGAAATTCTATTACGTTAAAGTCGATCCAGGAAATGGACAGATATTAGAAACTCAGCAAGTATCTCAAAGGGAATTGGATAAGATGCATTACGAACATTCAGCCATGGTAGTTAGTATTAATGGCAGTGACAGCAACAGCATTAGTGGCTTCCCATTCATAATTCCACATTAGGAAGATAGAGAAAATGGAAATATGATCTAAACCAATCCATTCTTTTTTATTTCTCTTGCCTCCTCTAATGGATAGATGTGGAAGGACCAATAACTCAAAAATAAGTTCGCCTTTTACATTTTACGACATTCTTCGGCACATCTTCTACATACCTGTGCACAACTTTGACAATGGTCCATACCA
>JALZGI010000066.1 GCA_030861105.1 Thermoproteota archaeon | reverse complement strand
ATTGAATAATTCTCTGGGAGAAGAAATCCTGATAGAACCATATATGCAGCTATCGACAAGCAGATCGAAATTGTGATATCATTTCCTTTAGCAAAGACAGCCTTTAATCTTAAATCATCCTTCTTCAATTTTATATCTTCCATACTGGAATGTTATTGTTGAAACCGCATATTTCCTTTACACCCCACATATGGGTCACTAGATATATAATGACTAAATTATGTATTATTATTATCACTAAGCATGAGACGTGCTACTTTAGAGGTTAATTATGAAGATTCATGGAAGAAAATTTTTGGTATTTACGCTAACAAGGTAGATCTACTTGAGGCTCTAAAATGTTTCAAATGTGACGCTCAGGGACTAGCATTGATTTGTAGAATAAGATTAAAAGATAATAAAATGAACATAAAGGAATTACAAGGAAAGGGTCTGCTGACAAGAGTTGAGGTTTTGTATAAAGAAAAAGATGGATCTTTTGTTATTTTTATAGAAGGAAAGTCATGTGTTCCTCCACCTCCTAAGAATGTCAAGCCATTTCATGTCATGATGTCCAAACCACCAGAATTTCTGGATGTAGATAAGATGAAGGTAGAAGTGATAGGCAAAGAAAAAGAGATGCAAAAGTTTCTAAATTATACTTCGACATTAAAAAGTAGGCCGTTCAAACTTACTGGACTGAGCGCCCTTGAGCCAAGGCAGGAGTCCCATCTAGCCAATTTGACTGGTAGACAAAGACAGGTACTAATTACAGCATATAGTCTTGGCTATTATGATGTACCACGAAAAGTGTCTTCTGAGGAAGTTTCTAGGCACCTGAATATGGACAAATCAACATTTGTTGAACATCTTAGAAAGGCTGAAAGAAAGATTGTCGCGCAGGTTATAGCAAGATAAATGTCTGAAATCCAATCTGAATTCTCAAGTTTTGAAGGATAAAAAGGCCCTAACCAAGCGGAATAACTCCAGCCAGAACAGCCTATGTGGTATTGCACACAAAAGTCACTAAATCATGTTACCCATTGATGGAATATATGAGAAATCCTGAGGGATCTCCTAACGTCAAATCACTCCGTTCCTTTCCATCCTTTGATATATTGCTCAAATTCGAATGCGGGTTTAACTGCTCCTAACTGCATCATAAACTTGAGATCATCTCTAATTGCTTTGTGTTCTACTATTTTACCGTCCTTTCCTATTGTATGAATGTGAACTGCCTCATAAGAGACCTTATTTCCTGTTGGAGGTATGAAGAAAAGGTTACCTTTATGTGTGCCAGTTACATTTCCCACAAAAACTACCTTATTGCCTTGAGAGATAATATCATGCTCTTCATAATGAAGATCAGGAAAGGCACTACGCAAATTCTTGATAGTATCTATAACCTCCTCAGGTCCTCTAAGTTTAGACCTGTATGAGTCCTTTGCTCCTTGTGATTCTCTGTTAATATAATCGTCACTTATGAATTCGGAAATCTTACTCGTATCACCCGTATTGAATGCTTCAAAAACACACCTAACAAGTTTTATATTTTCTTCAGTGGACATATCTATATTTTTTTCATAGTCGGTTATGAATGTACACATTACCACGAAAGTCTCAAATCCATATTAGAGGATAGAAGTGTGTGATAAGTCTCGCTCAAAGAAAAGCATACTAATGACAAATGCAATGAGTCCATGCATAGTCCATCGTTTCCGTTTTGGTTCCTTTATTACTATTTATTCCCAATGTCTTATCTTGGTCTTCTAATCTCCCTCATTTAAATAAATTCTATAACTATACGCTACATAACCACTTATTTTTTCAATATTCTGCTGAGGTAACCAAGTTGCACAGCCATGAGAATGTATTTTCCTTCCTGTTCTAAGTCAACAACAAATGATGTTCTCTCTGACTCGTTGGCTACTCGTAACACTTTAACAGGTTTTCCTTCTATAGTATATACATTACCGCTAAACCGTCTGACTGAGCTTCTGGTGGAGCATTACCCTTTATCGCAAATCTGATCACAGAATCATTTTCTACAGTTATTGTTTGATTTGGTATTGTAGATGTTACTGTATCGTTAAAGACAGGAATTCCTCCAAGTGTTTCTGCTGCCCTAAAGCTATAGGAGTCTAGTACTCCGAAGTATTCGGTATTATATTATTATAAACCATGATGATTTGAGGTGGTGATTCATAAGCTCCCCCAAATGGATTAGTGGGATTATTAGCTGTAAGTACCGATCCAAGACGTTGAGCTTCTGTTGTGATAGATAAGTGAAGATTTAACACAGAGAGTATACAGGTGACAACAGCTAATAAGGAAGTTAATACGAGCAGTCTACAGTTCAAGTCCAACACAGAAATCTTTAGTATAGCATTTGAAACAATGGATGTCGATATACACACAAGGAGAAACTACCTAAGATGTTCTTTACCGTATCTCTCATCTAATTCTTTATTCTCTATATCAAAATTCATTTGTGCTTGTGGAACAGTCAGGTCAATGCTATACTTCTGGAATGAATCATAAATATTTTTTCGAATCTCTGACTGTCATTTAATTTAAAGAAGAGCTATATTCCTTTTCTATGTTGTTATTTTTACTTGTTCATGGGTAATCAATATGTAAAACATCTGCTATTGGTCAGGTATAACAATATTCAGCTGTACGTATGTTAAAGAGGAAGTCGTATTTGTCATAATTCAACTCAAAGAGGTTGAGCTAATTTCTCTTTGTCATTTTCAGAAAAGGGCTTGCCTAATTTATTGGCTAATTGCACAAATGAATTTTCTATTCTTACAAGCATTAGCATTATTATCTTTATGATGATATAAAAAGAACAAACCTTTGTCAGCTACATAAGCAAGCAAACAAGCCTGAACCATATCATTGTGAAATATGTATAAGAATTTTGAAAATGGATTATTCTAGAATCGCAGTTTATACGTATTAGAAGCAAAAACTTACTTAAGAATTATGTTATGATATATCAACATTTTTAGCCGCGGCGGTATATCTATGAATCTCTGTTATGTGTGATCTTTTTCTACATGCTAACTTGCTATTCCTTTCCAAGTATTCTCTGAAAAGCTGCCATACGTCCCTTCATATTTAAACTTGAAGAGCTGATCGTTTACAACAAATTTCTTGGTAGAGGCTTGATCCATTCTGGTTGCTTCGACACCTTGAGGTAGTTCAATTATTGCCCTGTGGGGTTTTCCAGTAACAGGATTTCTGATAGGTTCAAGCCATGCATCTATCGTAACGTCTCCTTTATCATCATCATTGTTACTACCTCCACTGTCTATAATCATATGACTCCTAATGCTTTTTGCTTCAAATCTAATACGAGCTTTCCTTGGCTCCTCATATTGTTCTGTAATACTTGCATAAAGTTCAAAGGGCCCATTATCGCCAGCTTTTCCTGTTATTATCCTTGATAATGCTTCAAACTGTTTGTCGTTCGCACGGTAGTCTATATAATATGTCATTTTTCCATGACCTTCATGTAATGGGCCAGGCCAAGAACCAATATAAGCCATATTAAGCCCGTTTAGTTTAACATCGTTACCATAATTTCCATTTATTATATGGATACCACTTAATCCATCACAGTTACCATGAGTTGGTTTAGCATTGAATTGACAAGGACAACCCCAATCACAGTTACATGCATCCAGATAATATGCATGAATATTCCACCTTGTCTTTGCTTTTTGTCGTCTAGTTTTCAATCTGGTTACTAGGAATGCAATCTAATACATATGTTCTTTCATTTGTCCTCAACTATTACATACATAGTAGCAAAAGTATCTGTATCAATCCTTGCATTTTCAAGATCATATTAATGTCTCATTTTTGATATTTTACCAGAGCTAAGTTTCTCCTGGATGATAATTACAGTTGTAGATGACAGATGGTTATTCTGTTGTGGATGGTGTCATATTTGTTCTATGTCTTTTTCCAGCAATACGAGAGTACATTTGAGTAACTATTGTATCTCTTCTTGTTTATATCTTGACGATGATAGCGGTTTTTTATGTATTTGCTTGTTCGCTAATAGATGTATCTCTTGCTTCCAAAAGCACGTTGAGTTTACCCATATATGTTCCAGTAATATGTATGAGTTGTAAACCGATTTTATCCAGTTCATTTATGAAGTGTCGATTCATGAATTTTGTCTTAAGTTTAAGTCGGCCTGGATCTGCGTCTTGCTCTAGGCCTTTTATATCTATTCCTATCAATTCGATTTTTTTACGCCATGTAATAATATCTTGGGGAGATATGTCCATATGTCTTTCTAAGGAGGAACATTATAAATTATATTCTCAGATTTCAAGAAAAACCAATATAGCAGCTTACATACAAGCTTGTCTACAAAATGATTTCTGCAGCTGAAGTGCGGAAGCAGAATAATAAATACCCATGCTTTCATCATATCATATCTCTCTTCATAGAGAAAAAATTGTTTTCCATTCTAGGATCTCTCACATTTAAACAAGAGACAGGAGCAGTACTTTCCCTAATAGGGTCTTTTGATCTAATAGGAGAAGACATATCAAAACACGAGATAATACTCGGAGAATCTTCTGAAGGTAAGAAAGTCACCCTGTTGGAAAAATTTCCGTTCTTCATATTCCTATTTGAAAAACGTTAGAAAGACATCGATTGAATTTCCAAATGACTTTTGTAGGTGCTCACTTTTTACGGCTAGAAGATATCAAGTTTGATAGCGCATGAGTAGCTTATTCAAACTTCGATAAATGGATAAGTCACCACGATATGCAAGGGAAGTTCCTTTGTAAGGAAGATGATAAGAACATTTCTATAACTTACGAAAGATGCAAACCAATCCAAGTCAAGATAAATAACAAGTACCAAGTTAACTTTGTTGTCAAACCAGAACGACACCTACCTACTCCTCAATTATGGGAAGTATATGTTAAGGAAAAAAGATGTATTAAATTAGCGTCGCTAATAGATGGGTCACTTGATGAGTACATTCAATCAAGTGGCATCATACAAAATTTTTTGAATTTTATCATTCCAAGTGAAGTACTCATAGAGTCAATAGAAGGGATAGCACATGCTCATAAAAGTGATCCGTATATTCATAGTCATAGTATTAAGCAGCATAAACCCAAGTTTATATGGTATATACGTATGTTATGTCCTATACCGTGATCTGAAAATCGGTAAAGAAACTTCAAAACTACTTGCCCACAATTAGAGATCCAGCACGACTACGAAGAAACGATAGAGCCATTGCTGCTGATAATATACTAAATATTATCACTAGAGACACTGTTATCGGTATTTCATAAATCTCTGATATCACCATCTTAATTCCAATAAAAAGAAGTATCGCAGCAAGACCAGGTTTTAAGTAATAAAACTTCTCCATCATGCCGGCAAGAAGAAAGTATAAACTTCTCAGACCAAGAATTGCGAAGACATTTGAAGTTATGACTATAAATGAATCTGTGGTAATTGCCAAAATGGCTGGGATAGAGTCTAATGCAAATACCAGATCAGTCATTTCAACTATTACCAGAGCAATAAGCATTGGGGATGCAAGAAGCATACCATTTTTGTGTGACCAAAATTTGTCACCATTTAGTTCTAAAGAAACAGGAATGAACTTCTTAATTATTCTAACTGCAATATTTTTTTCAACTTCTATTTTCTTCTCCTTCTTTTGTATAAGCATACGTATTCCAGTGAACAACAATAATCCTCCAAATACATATATCATCCAGTGAAAGCTCTCAAGTAACGAAACACCTGCGAGAATCAATCCAATTCTCATTGCAATTGCGCTTAAGATTCCGGCCATGAGGACTTTATGTTGATAGATATAAGGAATACCTAAAGAAGAAAATATGAGTAAAAAGACAAACATATTATCTACACTTAGTGATTTTTCAAGTACATACCCCGTTCCAAAAAGTAGAGCCGTCTCTTGTCCTAATGCCAAATAAACAATAATTGCAAATATACCTGCAAGAGATATCCACAGAATAGTCCAAAAAAGAGCCCTTTTAAAAGTTTGTAGTTGTTGTTCCTGTTCTAATGATGACTCTTTAGATAATGGAATTATTGTCTCATTCACTTTTTCTTCCCGGTATGATAAATCGTTGTTATTGCCACTTTTGGTAGTTTTTCTATTAATAAATTTCTTAAGCCTATCCAGAACTCCGACATCTACAGCTAGGGCACTACCTATAAAGAGAATGAAAATTATCCAAATTAATGAATAAATGTTGCTGTCTGTCCCCAGAGTATCTGCGAAAGCCAACTTATGCTCGTGTACAAAATCACCAAAGTAAAGTATATTAGAATAGAGTTTATGTTGTATTACATTGTGTTAGTGTTACTGGGCCATTGTCAAAGGTTGATTGACAGAGGTACAAGAATTTAGTTAACATTAATTTTTTCAATGCAGGAGCTTGAAGATTGGACGTTATTGACTTGGATGGATACTATGGATGAAGCTTGTTAGTAGTACTAGGTCGAAGGAAAATACTTCACTATATTTCTGTCCTCTTAGTTACAATGATACTAATATAATGATTTGACTTTTGTATTGGGGGGCTGAAGTAAACTTCGAGCGGTTATCTATACTGAATCTATGAAGCTTATTTATGAGACCTACAATTTGATGTAAAATAAAAACATCAATGTTAAGATCTAATCCTTAATGAGTCGGCGTCTCAATATACTAAGAGCATTTCATACCTTGTAAGCTTAATCTACAATTGGGTATTTTTTATCTATATCTATATCTATTTCTTCTGCTTTTGGCATATCTACGGACTTCATCATTGCTTGTCTTGAAATTGAAGTTTCTTCTAAATAAATTGGACTGCTTAAATCAGCTCTATAGTAATCAAGTTTGTCAGGATCATATTTTTGTACAAATTCAATGTTTTCGCCGCTGCTTATCCTGTGCTGTATAACATTTCTGTGAACATAGCTTGACACGTAAGAATATCCTCGACGTTTCGCCTCTCTAAGAAACTCCATTCTAAGAATATGACCTCCATTTTCTCCCCAAAACCCTGTTTTGATACCGATCCATTCCATATAAGCAGTATTTCTTTTCCCAAAGTTCTCATCATGTGTACCATGTCTTAGATAATAATTCTCTAGTGATGCACCTTTTGCATATCCAACAATTTCATCGTTTAATTTGTTTGCCTCCTTGACCCTTAAGGTGACCAATATAGTATCCTTCCATTTAACAGATTTTCTAAATCGAGTTTCATTGTTTATATCTACAGGAACATGTAGTTCCTTGAATATACCTACAATAGACTCTGTCAAATTATGCAATGATGCATCGGTATTGTTATTATTGCCATTTTTCTTCGCTTGCCCTATTTCTTCGACTACCGGTACTAGAGCAATTTTGTTTCTTCTAATTGAATCTCTGATATCTACCTCTCTAGCCCATATATTTTTGAAAGTAGTCATATTATCAAAGAATCTCTCTTTATATTCAGGCGGAATTCCTTGTAATATGTATTCAAACATTCTTCTTTCTTCTTTTAGAACACTAAAATATTTGACAGATTCTTCGTATATACGGGAGGGATGCCATCCAAGAGCATGAGCATTAGTGCGAGCAAGGATCATAGAACGCTTAAAATCTCCTAGCGCATAACCTGCAATACGTTCTGAAACTGACAAAAACCAGCCCAGGTCTTTGTAATGTTGTCTTGCTTTAGTGTCAAATTCGGCAATCCCTGCATGTGTAAATAGCTCTTCCATTCTCTTTTCTGCATGCTCTGATATTTTTCCCCTAAATGGATAAGCTGTCCTATGTATTATGG
>JALZGI010000063.1 GCA_030861105.1 Thermoproteota archaeon | reverse complement strand
CTTCTTCGCGGGGGGTCTATAGTCTGCGTCAAGTATATTCTTCGCCTTATGGTGGCTAAGACTGGGCCCAAGAAATACTACAGGTTTTTGTGGCGCCTGACCTCACCTGTTTGCTCTTTGAAGTATTTTCTTGCTCGCCAACCTATAACACTCTTCGTGATCTTGAAGGTTTCAAGCCCAGGAACAATGGCCCTAACGACAGGAATGCCGATGTCTGGGTTTGTAAGATCTACAATTGCAGCCATTCTAATCCCGACTCTCTTAAGGTTCTCAATTATTAGATTTATATCGTCCAGTATATCTTCATTTTTGAAACTTCTAATTTCATCAAATCTAATCCTCTCCTTGGAGGCAAGGAACTGCCATGCTCTCCTATCATCGGTATTGTTTTCTCCGAAAGAAATTTTTCTTAAATCATCTCTTGCTCCATGAATGTTTGCTGCGCGAGTCTGCGACAGTTCTGTAATTGCCCTAGTCAATGCAATTCTCGCATCGGGATGTGTTCCATGTCCTTCAGCTAGATATCCATAATTTGGGCTAATCCATTCTATGGAACTTGCAACAAAGGTCGGGACACCAATGTCTGATGTTATATCTTTGATTAACAGAGGAAGATCTGCTTGGTAGAACTTGCTCGCCAACCTCCTAAACAATCTTGAAAATTCGAATGACAATTCAATATCCCTGAAGATGGTAAAATCGTCTACAAATTTTTGCTGGGGAATGGGATCAAATGTGAAGCCTCCTCTCTTCAGATTATTCTCAATAGTTTTCAAAAAATGAAATGGAATAGCACGAGCACGTATCTCAGCTATACTGGTTGCATCTCTCTCAATCACTTCGCATAACGCATGACATACAGCTTCTTCCAAGACGTTTCCTGATGCTAAACCATTAGTGTGGTGAAACGCGAACGGGTTTAGGGCTGGCGCAGAAGGCGAGTATCTAAATAAAACAAGAGGAACCGGGACAAGTACATCTTTCTTGGTTAAAAGGTCTGTCCCCTCCAGATAATCCATTATCATATCTTCGCTATAGCTGAAGTTTAGCGGCTCTATAATATCGTCAGGATGGATCACAGTATATGACTTAGATAGCTCAGCGGCAGTTCCACGGATGAACCTTTTTTTTCTGTTACCACTCGGCAAGGAACAATACCGTTCTATGGACTCCATAAGGGCACTAGCCTTTGCGTTCCGGCGTGTAGCTCCCTTACCGCTATAAACCCATATGTAATCCTCAGTGCCAGGAAGGACTGCGGAATAGTTAGGCACACCCAGCCTATCCATATTAGTTATATCTGCAAGTCGTGTAACTCCTATGCGTCGGCAAACCTCGAGCGCTTTTGGCAGCGTTTTTTCGGGGGGAATAGTTCTAGACGTCCCTCCCTTGGACCACTTTTTCTGGCTCCTCAGTGCAGGCAGAGGCGACATTGGCAGGTAAAATGAAAATTGCTAGTTCATATCAATATTACTGGTAATCCTTCATTAGGAATATATACTAGGTTTTTGTTTGTGTGGGTATTTGGATTCAAGACAAAGAGATGCGGAAATTATTAGCGAAATCCTTTTGAAGGCCGCCAGCGAGCCAGATTTCAGAAATTCCCTGATAAAAGAGCCAACCTCTGTGCTGCGAGAATACAACCTATCTGAGGAGGCCAAGGCAATAATAAAGACTAGCATTATTGACTTGACACAATAAGGACTTTCCAGCTGATAATTGCAATTTACCCCTAAGGAAACATTAGATTTAAAGTAGACATTTAGCCTTGGGCACGGTCTTAACTCTGAAGCGTCTTCTGTTTATACGTTATTGCGGTATCCGGTCTAATGACGCACTGGAAGGGAGATCTTATTAGTCTTAGCTTTCAACTCGCATGAGGGAGTATAGTTATGCCTACCCCACCAGACTCTGATCTGTGCATAGACGTTCCCTGTCCCGGGACCGAAATTGGAAGAATTTGCTATTACTTCTTTTTCCACATCAAATAACAATGATCTTGCTTCTTCTACGTCTGACGGATAAAATGTTGCATTATCTTTGATAATAAAAATCCAAATTCGGTATGACAGTTTAGGGTTTCTCGTCCAAAAGAGTGAGGCCTTATGAATGCTATTCAGGTGAGCTAGCGTTTTCCGATCAGATTTTAGGTCGATATCTATCTTCATCCTGAACAAATTATCGTGTAAGTTGTATGCCCTTTCCCAACTTCTCTGGTCAAAAACTCGCCGAATCTCCCCTTCAATCTTAAAGGTGATTCGAAATCGCATTTGGTCATCAATATTAGAATCAGTAGGAGAAGGAATGTTTATCTCTGCGTTTTTGATTTTATTTTGGTTATCTGAAAGCAATAGCGCATCAAAGTATCATTTATATCCTCAATAAGTAGTTGTTGTCATACATGCGAGCAGAAGTCCTTAGCGCCAAAGAAAACGAGCTTGAACTAAAACTTCAAGACGAAGACATTTCGGTCATGTATATTATTCAGCACGAACTCTTAAAAGAAAAAAGTGTAGATTTTGCAGGAGTGATTCTCAAGCATCCTCTAACGAAAGAATACTTTCTCAGAGTAGTAACAAAAAAGAGGGATCCATTTGAGGTCATCCAAGAGGCAAGCGCCAAGGCTTCAGAAACAATGAAAGAACTATCAGGCGCGATAAGACCTTCCTTAAAAAAGTAATGTGATGATTTTCTATGAAGTTTTGTCCCAACTGCGAAACTCGTATGAAAACAAAAATAGAAGAAAACATCTTTACCTGTCCTAAATGTGGGCTTACCTCAGCGAAGGATAGTGAACCTCTAGGGACTGTCATTGCAAAGGGCTCAGGATCCTCTTACCAGGACAAGACCTTGGGAGGAAGCTCACTAAAAGTTATGGATTCATCTAAAGGTCCCGACGCTCTTCCTACGACCGCTATCGATTGTCCAAAATGTGGAAACAAAAATGCATTTTGGTGGATGTTGCAAACAAGATCAGCTGATGAAGCGACTACACAATTTTATCGATGTACTAAATGCGGGCATACCTGGCGAAACTACTCATGACGTAAATCTCACTAGGTTTGACTTTTCGAATTATCGGGGTTTAAAAGAAAGCTGAAGTTTTTTTTGCAACCGCATGACTATACCTGACTACTGAGTGCCTGTCTAGTTGTCTGTTGGCTGAATTTCGCTTGCTGTAGGAATGTATCGCAATGTTTAAAGTCTCATCATGATAGCGTATCCCTGGATCATCGTTGGTATTTGTTGCTAGAACCAAGACACCTGAAGAATGGAGAGCGGTTACCTCTGCCATCTCGACCCTAGTAGATGAGGCAACATTTGAAGCAACTGTTGAAGGAATATCCTTTAGAGCTATGGATCCCTCTCATGTCGCCCTCATTGATATTCAGTGGCCAAATTCAACCTTTGACAGATACGAATGCGACTCTTCAGTCAAATTTGGGGTAAGGGTAGACGAATTCGCCAAGCTAATAAAGAGAGGGGATAAGAAAGACACAGTAGAGGTTAGCGTCACAGATGACAGCAAGCTAGTCGTAAAACTGACCAATGGTTACATGAGGGAGTACAAGATGAGGCTAATTGAGAGCAGTGCATCCTCCACGCCACTACCAAAGTTGAATTTTAATTCAAAGATAGTTATGACAGGAGCTGCATTTGATAAAATTCTCTCTGATGTTCAGGTCGTCTCCGAATACATATCTCTTCATTCTAATTCTAATAAAGTGAATTTTTCAGGAAAGGGTGATTCAGGTGAAGCTGATATAATCTTAGAGTCGGGTAGTGAAGGCCTTGAGGACCTTGAAGTCAAAGAACAAAGCACATCAACCTATAGCCTTGACTATTTATCGAAAATAGCTAAGGCAATAGGTGCTGTTGGATCATCAATTTCTGCTGAGTATTCTAGTAAGATGCCCCTTCGACTAGAGTTCAGGGTGGCAAACATCGGAAGAATTCATTTCTACTTGGCGCCCAGGGTCCAGGATTAACTGACGTTGTTTTGAAATTCGGCGATGACAAGAGGAAGTCCATGTAAGGAATCATAATGCGCGTTGTAATGAAATTTGGCGGAACAGGGATAGATTCCAGCCGAAACCTTGCTAACATATCTGATATCATATCTAATTATAAAAGAGAAAGAGGTTACGAAGTAGTTGCCGTAGTTTCCG
>JALZGI010000041.1 GCA_030861105.1 Thermoproteota archaeon | reverse complement strand
GTATATGATAGAACCACGGTACCCACTCATGACCCATGAATTTACGGCAGCAAGCTGATCATTTGTAAGCTCAAATGGAAACTTCAAGTCTAGGATGGCCGGTTTCATTATATGCAGAGCTCTCTTTGACTATAACAACACTACAGCTTGCACTTAACTATATTGACGGAAAAATGGCAAGATTCAAATGTATCCATTTTGACCGCTCTTTCAAACGATTAGCACCAAGTTAAAAGGATTTCTCTCTAGTGCAATTCTATATCGTTTAAGGGTTATAGCGCTAATAATCCCTGTCTAATCTATTTATCTTGATGACTTGATAGACATTTTGAACGACGTCAGGTTAATAACATAAAGTAAGATAAAAGCGAAGGATATGGCATTTAATAAAAATGGGGTGGCATCCGGCTTAGCTTATAATTCAGGAACCATATTACTTGGAATTGTCTCTGTTATAGGACGACTCTTTATGGGACTACTTATGCTTGCTGGAAAAATAGCAATACTTGAGGGTGGGCCTAGGACTCTTGAAGCAGCCCGATGGTTAAAAGAAAAAACCCTAGTATTTTTTGTGAAATCTTGTAGCTTTATAAAGCCTTACATTGCTAAAGCAGGAAAGATCATAATTTCTTTATTGGTTATAGCCCTCAGAAAGTTAAACATGAGAACAATATCTAGAATTGAGACCTATGGACGACTAGTATATGGAGAATGTGCTAAAAGCATTAAGAAGTATAAAATAAAGATAACACAAAAAAACAACAATGAGTCTAGCGAAAAACTTTCGACTGGGAAAAGAGAAAGAGATGTTAGCCTTAAAAACCTTACTCTAGATCAAACAGTCTATCATGATAAGGAGTCCACAAACAACAGAGAACTTGACATGCTTGAAAATTAGTGCCATGACAAGAGAGAACTCTATGTGGCCAAGGTAAACATTGACACCATTATATAATAGCTAGCCGCCGAGAGGCATATTTCATTGTTTTAATTTGTCGTAGCACTCCCCCAGCAATATATTAGCTTATCCGTTTTAATACTCCCATAGTAAAAACGTGTATTTTCACAGCGATGTCTATATAGTGTCTTTCTTTTCTCTATAATTATCCCTATCCCTACCGAATGAACGAAAGAAAAACCCGCTAAAGACCATAATCGCTGCGAGTGCTGAGGCAACAATAGTCCTATCAAGCGGCAAATTCAATAGGAATGCAATTACAAATACAATCCCTGCTGCAACTATGGCTAGGGGTATCCAGGTTTTAATGGCTTCCGATGTTCGGCCATCATATTTCACAGAGCTTTCAACTATATACCCTGCGATGCGTTACTATATCTCTTTCTTATTGCAAATAGTAACCTAAGGATAGATTATACTATCCCGTGTAATGATCTTATACGTATTTATCGAAAACTGAACGTTAGCAAATTGTCCTGCCTACATTCTAGGGCATTAAGTGGCTATAAGTTGCAGGTCATATTATCTAAACATAGCTGAATCCTAGGCTGTGCTGTCAATTAGAGTCTTATACCAGCGGGTCATCAAAAGTGATCTTTCCTACAGCTCTTTTTTTCCTGCTTATCTATGGTTGACGGGAGCAGACAATCTGGTTATACATATATCACATTCACATGGGACAGAGACACTGGTCTGTCATACTATAAATAGTAGGCGGTGCTTCGTAATTCAAAAATTGTTAGCCTTTTTTTTAAGGGTATACATAGATACATTAATCTCGCCCCTCGTTCGATATGTGAGGTGCCATTAAATTGGTTTCAGTTTTGACTCTAATTTTGCTTGCGATATTATTTTCTTCAACATTGGTTATATTAGCAATTTGGCTATATCTTATGATTTTCACATTAAGGTCTTTGAGGGCGGCTCCGAAATTGGAATTATTTCCTACGGGGAACAAGAATCGCGATCTATATTACAGCCATACAAGAGTTAGCATAATTGTTCCAGCACGAAATGAAGAAAGACATATCAGAAAATGTCTACAAAGTATACTTAAGCAGGATTACCCGAATATTGAAATAATTGCAGTTAACGATTCTTCTTCTGATCGAACCAGAGAAATAATACAAGAATATAGTAGTTCGGTGAGATCAGGAATTACAATAATCCATGTCGATGTTCAGGATAAACCAGAGGGGTGGTCTGGAAAAAATTGGGCTTGCTATCAGGGTTATTTAAGGGCAAGCGGTGATCTATTCTTATTTCTAGACGCTGACACAGTACTTACATCTTCCTTTACAATATCCACAGCTATCTCCTATCTCTGCGAATATAACCTGGATGCTCTTACAGTAAGGCCTAAACTCTTGTGTCAAGATACTTGGGCAAAAATTACGTTGCCTATGCTCTCGACGCTTTTACATGTCAGACGCATGCAGCAAATAAATAACCCTCTAAATAGGACAAGCGGATATCTATTTGGATGTTTTTACTTGATTACGCGGGAGAGTTATGAAGCCATTGGTACTCACAGGGCAGTGAAAGGTGAAATAATAGAGGACGCTGCGATTGGCAAGAGAATTCGGAATCAAAACTATTTGTTGAGAGCAGTTATTGGTGATGGCTGTATTGAATCAATTTTTAGAGGGCGGTGGAGTATATTACAGAGAATAGTGGTTCCGCGATATCACAAAAGAAAAACTACAACCATTTTAGCAGCTATGGTAGTTTTTTTTATAACACTTTATCCTTTTATTCTGTTCCCGATTTTATTTACGCCGTCACTATACTTAAATGGTGATGAACTGTTCCTTCACGGCTTAGCAGTAACAATAGATCTTCTCTCGATTGGCGCTATAATTTCAACCAGTATAATACAATTGAAATTCAGCATTTTTGAGAGTCTCCTTTACGCACTAGCATCTCCTGTCGCAGGGACAATCATTTCTCTTGGCTTTATTATCTATATAATCGATGCGCGGATAAATGATACCTTAGTTAGTTGGCATGGTAGAAAATATACTATAGCAAAAGGAGTAGACGGTTCAACTGTTTAGCGAGGATTAACTGGAGGATCCACCCTCCAAACCATTTATGCTCCACTATATATTGCTATGCTCGGGTCATTTGGTCAGATTAGCACACAGAGCTATTACTTCCTCCTCGATTATCAACTTGATCTCTGTTTAATACCATTATGTGTTAGTTTCTTTGATATAGCGCTCTGTATTCTTTCCCGTATATCTTTCTGTTCAGTCATCAAAAATCTTTCTGCAGCTCCTTTTTCTTTTGGCGCATTGTGGAGGAGCAGGTCATATTCCCATTTCGTGGCAGATCTTTGGGGTATGCTTGGTCCTTGATTAGATTTATACATTTTCATAATTGCTATATGTGAGAAATCTTCTCTATCCAAGGCACCGTGGAAGTGTATGATATTAGCTGGTACGCATACTGTATCCTGCTCACTTAGAAGCATAATATTATTGAGATCTAACTTAGGTCTAAGGATATTATCTCCATTTATCAAGCCAACAATACCCCTCCCTTCTGTCGCAATCAGGATTTGGTCAGATTCATGATAATGCAAAGTCGTCAATGCACCTGCATGGAAAGTAACGTGATACATCTCCTGTTCTAAAGAATTGTCCTCCCCGAGTACTTCTCTTATAGTTACATTGCCGGTAAAGTAATTACTGTTTATTCTTTTCTCCTTCGCTGTTCTTAGATTATACTTCTGCACTATATGTGCTTTATTCACTGAGGCATCGTAATAAATATTTCACTTGGTGTTAGACAACACTTGCTATCTAAGCAGTTGGTTATTCTCTCTTCGGTCTAGAGGTTCATAAACTGCTTTACATGTACCCAAGAACTATCTTAGTTACACAAAATAGGAATGAGTGCTCCGAGCTCGACAGTATAACCTTGTCATCTACTGGTACGAATATGGCTTTTCTATTACTGTTGATCGCCGGCATAGGTCTAATGGGGCCGTTTATGTAATTGAGCGTAATGTTTCCTGTTTTTTAACAGAAGAAGATAACTTTCTGTATTCTTTCCTTATTTTTTAAATTGCTTATTAGAAGGGATCGCACTGTGACAGCAGCCCTTGATGACCGCCTTGGATTTCGGGAACAAGAGAAATCGAATAGCGGACACTACAAGGGATCACAGTGCGATACTACGTATACACGATATGATTATATAATTTTAACAACTCATGTCCCAGGAGCCTTTTAAGGTATACATACGTACATTCACTTTTATCTTCATAATGTATGAGAGATATTAGGATATGCGGTACTGTCCCAGCCTTATTAAATACCGGTTTGCAGACCTAGTTTCATGCGCGAAAATAAACTACCTGTTAAATTGTCCAATGTGGGTCTCAGAAGACTATGAGTAAGAAAAATATAGCGTTAATAATCATCGGATAAGACAATTTCTGAACACAGTTTAATCCTGCTTCGCTATCATAACCAATCACACTTGCTACTGGTACGTGATTTATAGAAACTACAATACAATGAGGGCATAGGAATCAGCAACCTCTGCCATTATGACAAGGATTGACGTAGAAAAGGAACTAGGGAACTACAGTATGCAGAGAGAAAAAGACCAAAAATATTGCAACGGGACAGGGAACAGGGAACTCAATAAATAAACTTGAATAGGGGTACTGACTATAAAAAGATAGGGAGAACCTTGAAAGAACGGTCTGCTACATGCAAAACCTGTGGATTGACAGCTCGTAATCAATCCGAACTTAACGATCACATTAGTCATGCGCATATAAATAAAGCGGACTCCACTTTTGCAAAGTCCTCTGAACAAGGAAAAGACCCGTTCCCTTAATGATCCTTGTATGCCCTCGTCTATTATGTAATAACATATGATGGAAATCGTGGCTGGCATCCTCGTATTTGATTAGTCATTAGTTAAGCATCTGGTTAGTTTGCTCGGTATCTATTATATACACTAACTATATTTCTTCATCAAGATCCTCAAAACTCTTTGCTTTGGACATTTCGTGAAGACGCATCATCATATTGTTGGTATACTCTCTTTTAGAAACTATCCCTTTTTCTGATAGCAAGCTTACAAGGGTGTCAAGTTTGATATTTAGTTCTTCCAGCTCGGTGAGTTCCTTTCCCGTAACTTTTCGATTGCTTGAACTATCATCTGGTGGTGGCTTAGAATTCCTGATCCCCGAAGAATGATTTTTCAACCTAGCTCAGGTTTTAGTAAATAACTCACACCTGCTATTATAAGTATCGAAGTGTTGGTTACTGGTCCAGGATATAAGGAAAAAAAGTGCAAATGAGTAATATGAGTGGGTGATGTATAACTGCAAGACATAATATGGCAACGATGCAGACAGTATAATTGCAAATGGCTTTTAAGATAGCCTACGTAGTTAAAGCGCGTGGGGCAACTTAGCTGCCTGAGTCATAATATCAGGCAAGTGTTAGCGAAGCATCAAAGGATAGTAGTATCACGATATGAGAGGCTAACCTTTAATCAAGAGGGTCATTTGTGGATGGATGGATGGATGGATAATCAAAAGCAATTTGGATGTAAGTATAGCAGTCTCTTATTCTTATTTTTTCGAGGACTTTTTTGTCTAAAGGATATTACTCTATGAAAACAAATTTCCAGCCCCCCATAAGCTATGCCAATTACAAGGCAAACCCTAATCATTACCAGTAGAGTTTCGATTTGTGTGCAACATCCATGTCTTTGTTCTAGCTAGTTATTTGGAGGTTTTGAATGACAGATCATAAGTTGGCATTTGTATAACATAACAAAAAACTCTTAGCATATATGTAATACAGGTTACGTATCCACCAATTGACATAAATTAGAAGTCGACAGGTTGTCAAAAGGGTTAACTGTAGCAAGATCAAAAATAAACACAGAACTAGAGTCAATGAAAGTAATAACAAAAATGATTCAACTTAGACCAAGTAAGGAGAATGATATTGTTAATATTACGGATCAAACATCAGAAGCAATAAAGGAAAGCAAATTTGAAAATGGAATTGTTACAGTCTTTGTTGCAGGCTCTACCGCAGCGATAACCACTATAGAATATGAGCCCGGACTGATGCATGATTTTCCAGACATGTTATCCCGGGTGGCACCCAAAGATGCTCAATATCATCATGACAGAACTTGGCATGATGGTAACGGACACTCCCATGTGCGTGCATCTCTCATAGGCCCAAGTCTAACTATTCCCTTCTCTAAGGGCGATTTGGTATTAGGCACATGGCAACAAATAGTGATGCTAGAGATGGATACAAGACGGAGAGAACGGGTTATAATATTGCAAATGTTGGGTGAATAGACTTACTTATCTGAACTAATTAGCAGACATGCACTATATCACTTGAGTGACCGGGCCTATATTGTTTTATGGTACCGATGTAATCTGTTATGCACAAGTAAAGAATCAGATCGTTATCGAGATCATTTAACAATTCTTTTTTATTCCATTATCACTGGTAGTAGAGTAGATCTCTTTAGTTAGCATCAGGTTTAGTCTTCGATAAAGTTTCTACAGATATATCCTAAAGGATATATTCTGGAATTTCTTTAACCTTATGTGTTCAGTTATCCTTGTCCCAGTTGCCGCTCTCAAAACTCCGTTAGTGTCAATAGGATCTATGACGGACAACTCATGTTGTGTTGTACGAGGTGCGAAGTTAGCTCCATTCTCCCTTCCACACTCAATAGTGATGAAGCCTATTTGGAATTTCTTGATAGATACGATAAGGGCCAGCTTGACAGCTTGCAAG
>JALZGI010000524.1 GCA_030861105.1 Thermoproteota archaeon | reverse complement strand
CTTTTCTATTACCACATATGGCCTACTCCTTTTTAACACTTTTTTCCGGAAAACCAACAGCAAGCAATTTTGCATACTACCTAACCCCCAAACGGTCATCTAAGCTAATCCAACTAGGCTTATCGATATAACTATAACAGTCTGTATAACTGTCAGTTCCAGAATGTTAATGGTCTTTGGCCTGAAGTTGTTTATTACAGTCTGCATCCCTCTGATCGCCTTAAATGTCTTTATATCATACCGCACTCGAACTGTCATGTCAACAACAACGCAAGTTAGCTCTGAATCTGAATCATGTGGTCAGTATAAAGCCGAGGCCTACGCTGCTGCCAGTGCTAGTTCGCCGCTTGGTCCCACCACGATCCCTAGGCGCAATCCGGGTGAACACGACGTTCAGATCAAAATCCTTTTCTGCGGTATATGCCACTCTGATCTCCATACCGTTCGTAATGAGTGGAGTGCTATGCCTACTGTCTATCAATGCGTTCCTGGACATGAAATTGTTGGCCGCGTCACCAAGGTCGGTTCTTCAGTCACCAAGTTTAGGCCCGGCGATATTGTTGCGGTAGGCTGCATGGTTGACTCCGATGGTAACTGCCCTGAGTGCCGGGCCGGTCTCGAGCAGTATTGCCCGCATGTGACCTTCACATACAACTCTCCAGACGTGTACCTTGGGGGCGTCACCTATGGTGGCTATTCTGATAGTATTGTAGTCAAAGATCACTTTGTCCTACGCGTTCCTTCTAACCTGAATCCCGCCGGAGCCGCTCCTCTCTTATGTGCAGGAATTACAACCTACTCACCCATGCGACATTGGGGTGTCACTCAAGGTAAAAAGGTCGGTGTGGTAGGTCTGGGTGGCCTCGGTCACATGGCAGTAAAGATTGCTCATGCGCTTGGAGCACATGTAGTAGTCTTTACCACTTCACCCAACAAAAAAGAAGACGCCCTTCGCTTAGGTGCAGACGAGGTGGTCATTTCGCGAAACACCGATGAGATGAGCAAGCATCAAGGTAGCTTCGACTTCATCCTCGACGCTGTCTCAGCCGAGCACGACATTAACTCATACCTACAGTTATTGCGCCGGGATGGTAACATGACGCTAGTTGGCGCACCAGCCAAGCCTCTTCCCGTAGCGGCCTTTAGTCTTATATTGAAGCGCCGAAGCCTCTCTGGCTCGAATATCGGAGGTATCGCAGAAACCCAAGAGATGCTGGACTTTTGCGGCAAAAATAACATCACAGCAGACGTAGAAATTATCCCAATCCAGAAGGTCAACGAGGCTTATGAGAGAATGTCCCGTGCGGATGTAAAGTATCGCTTCTCCATTGATATGACTTCTCTGAAATCGCGGTAACATAACACGACATGGCAGTTCGCCTCTAGCCTTTTCTTTTTGTTATATTCAAATTCAGGTCGCCATCTGATATTTACAAGTCCCCGACAGGATTTTTCAAAGCGGGACTTCAACGGCCACATCGGGTTTCGGATAATACTTTCTTATATCGCCATACTTGGAACCGAATTTACTCACAACGTCCCTAACTCTACTATTGTCTGTTATTAGTTTGCCTCTTGCAGATATTTCTTACCCGCTTATAGAGATTTTCAAAGTTTGATTTGCCAGAAAGTTCCTATACCAGTTGGTGTCAGAGCCATGATTTGGAAGCAGATACAGAGTGTTACCTTCATGCACAAACCAGACTGGCCGAGGGATATCTCTGCCTGATTTTCTACCTTTAACGCTGAGCGTTATATCGTATGCTCTATCAAGCCTCTGATGAAGATCGGTATTGGACATGACATTCTATACTATATATGTCAGATATGGGTTTCCTGTGTTTGCTCTCTAACACGTCCCATACTGTTGAGATGTTCCACACCACTTCCATTCTTTCCAAAGATAAGCCCAACCACTAATATTAGCCGCAGTCTTTGATTTTCAAACTAAAATTTTCAAACTAATATAAACATCAAAATCCTTCAATAGACAAAATACGTTACAATACTGAAGATACACACCGGAGTTCACTAAAAGAGGAGCTATGACAATCCAGAAGACCGTGCAATAGCATCATGTGCTGTGTGTTAATCCCTTCTCTATTTTTATCATCTTCTATCTTCTGTACAAACTGTAATAGCTATCATTGTCTTCGTCGTCTTCCTTTGCGTCTCCAGCAAGCTTGGAGTCATAATCTTCCTCTTTGTTCTCAAAGTCTTCTTCAAATCCATAAATTCCAATATCAGGAAAGTCGCTTATCGCTATATTCAGTCGTCTTTCAAATTTCCTAACGACTATGGCATATTTTCTCTTTTTTTCATTGTCATCTTGACTTTTTGCAATAACATATCCTACCCATGCTCGGTGTAATGCTCCCCACTCCGGAGTTGCCCTTCTCTGTTTGTTGTAGATAGGTCGGTATGTTGCTCTTGGACTGTATCCATAGGACGTATTCATTCCACTC